>JBIKHR010000131.1:0-7700 GCA_044362035.1 Polaromonas sp.
TTTGCTGGCAGACATCAACGCGGCGGGTGTGTTGCCGCAGCCGCTGGAAACTTTGTCGATGGGCATGAGCGCCGACATGCTGCCGGCCATTGCGGCGGGCAGCACCCTGGTGCGGGTGGGCACGGCGATTTTTGGCGGGCGGGCCTAGCCGCTCGCGTGGCTGGCCGTGTGCTGCGCCATGAAGGCTTGCAGCGCGTAAATGGGCAGCGGCTTGCTGAACAGGTAGCCCTGGTAGTTGTCGCAGCCGTGGCGCAGCAAAAAGTCCCGCTGGGCCTGCGTCTCCACCCCTTCGGCGATGACGTTCAGCCCCAGGCTTTGCGCCAGGCTGATGATGGTCAGCGCAATCGCCGCGTCGTTCGGGTCGCTCAGCACGTCACGGATGAATCCGCCGTCAATCTTCAGCTGGTCCAGCGGCATGCGCTTGAGGTATGACAAGGTTGAAAAGCCTTTACCAAAGTCGTCCAGCGACAGCGTCACACCGATGTTTTTCAGCAGACCCATCTTGGCGATGGTGACGTCGATGTCTGAAGCCAGCCGACTTTCGGTGAGCTCCAGCTTGAGGCGGCTGGCCTGGACGCACTGTCGCTGGATGGCGGCCATCACCTGGTCTACAAATTCGGGGTTCTGAAATTGCCGCGCGCTGACGTTGACGGCGATGCTCAGGTGCGCCGTGGCTTCATCTTTGGCCCACTCGGCCAGCTGCGCGCAGGCGGTTTCCAGCACCCATGCACCCATGGGCAAGATCAGTCCGCTTTCTTCCGCTTGAGCAATGAACTCGTCAGGCATGACCAGGCGGTCGGCGCGCTGCCAGCGCAGCAGGGCTTCAACGCCGATCATCTGGTCGTTGCGGCCGACTTGCGGCTGGTAGTGCAGCACAAACGCCTGGTTATGAAAAGCCTGGCGCAACTCGGTGATCAGGGCCGCGTTGGCGAAGGCCAGCGCTTGCATGGCCGGGTCATAAAAGCAGGCTTCGTTGCGCCCGGCCGCCTTGGCCTGGTACATGGCCAGGTCAGCCTGCTTGAGCACGCCGCTCAGGGTCGCAGCTTGCTTGCCAAACTGCGTGATGCCGATGCTGCAGGTGCCACGGTAAGACAGGCCGTCGAGGTCGTAGGGCTCGGCCATGGCCGCCAGAACCTTGTCGCTGACCAGGCGGGTCTTGCGCACGGCCAGATCGACCTTGGAGGACAGGTCTTCGAGCATGACCACAAACTCGTCGCCACCCAAGCGCGCCACCGTGTCGCTGCGGCGCACGCAGCCCTGCAGGCGTGCGGCGGCTTGCTGCAGCAGCAAGTCGCCCTTGGCATGGCCCAGCGTGTCGTTGAGCACCTTGAAGTTGTCCAGGTCAATGAACATGAGCGCACCCATGCGGGGTGGCATGGTCACCGGTTTCGAGAGCGCGCGGTCCAGCCGCTCCATCAGCAACTGGCGGTTGGGCAGGCTGGTGAGCGTGTCGTAAAAAGCCAGGTGCTCGATCTCGTCGTCCGCTGCTTTGCGCGCCGTCACATCGCGGCCCACCGCCACCCAATGCTCGGGGCCTCGGTCGTGCTGCTCCACTGGCACCAGCTCAAGCTCCATCCAGAACTGCTCGCCATTTTTTTTGTAATTGATCAGCTCGACGCGCACCGGCAGCGAATGCCTCACCGCATGCTTGATGCGTTGGACTTGCGTTTTTTGCGTCAGTGGGCCTTGCAGCAGGTCGGGTGAGCGCCCCAGCACCTCGGTCTGGCTGTAGCCGGTCAGCTTTTCAAACGCATCGTTGGCAAAGACGATGCTCAGCCCCTTGCCGTCCGGCCCGGCCTCGGCGATCAGCACGATGTCGTTGAGCCGCGAGATGCTGGTTTGCAGCAGCTTGAGCTGGGCCTGCGCCTTGTGGCGTTCTGTGACGTCATGCAGATAAACCGCCAGCCCTTCGGCAAAGGTGTAGGCGCGCAGTTCCAGCCAGCGCTGGGGCGGCAGGCTGAGCGCTTCAAATTCCATGTTTTTGCCGCTTTGCAGAGCGGCTTCAATGGCTTGCTGCAAATGCTCGTTGTGTTTTTTGCCCAGCACGCGCCAGACGGGTTGACCCAGCAGTTGGGCACTGCTGCGTTGCAGCAACTTTTCTGTGGCGGGGTTGGCAAAGGTGAAGCGGCCTTTGGTGTCGAGCGTGGCGAAAGCTTCAGAGATGCTGGCCAGCGTGGTGCTCAGCTGCATCAACACGCGGCTGGATGTGTGTTCGCTGCGTTTGGGCGCCGTCAGGTCCAGCAATGCGCCTTGCAGGGCCAGCACTTTGCCGGCCGGGTTTTTCAGCGCCTGACCGGTGGCGCGCACCCACAGGGCGCGCCCGGGTGCGGCAACGAGCTGCGCTTCAAGCGCAAAGGGCGTGGCCGACTGCCGGCAGGCGGCCAGTGCCGCTGACATGGCCGCGCGGGCATCGGGCTCGAGCAAGCTCAGCAAGTCGGGCAGCGTCTGCAACACACCCGCCGGCAGGGCCAGCAACTGGTGCAGGCCGTCAGTGCCTTGAAGTTGGTCGGTGGCCAGGTCCAGCGTCCAGCCGCCGGCACCCGCAGTGCTTTCAATCAGCGCCAGCAAACCGGCTGGTGCGTCAGCCTCTTGAGCTTGCGCATTGCGACGTTTGCGGGAGGCAGCAGAACTTGCGTGGCGCATCGGGCTCGGTTTCTTTCACGGGGCAGAGGTCTCGGTGGCAAAGCTTACCGCCTTTGGTACTCGTGCAGCGGCGTTGCGCGCTGCCCTGTCTTATGTCCTACAAACGGACAAGCGGGCGGCCTAGGCTGGCCTGGAAGGCCGGTCTCTAGATTCAGCAGCCAGCCTTTTAAATTGCCGACTTCCTTTTTTGGGGTGACAAAGACGATGATCATCCATCCGCCAACAGGCTCAAGCGCCAACCACAGCCGATTGCCGGTTTTGCGTCGCCGCGCGCCTGCGCCTTCGTTGGCGCAGCTCAACCTTTGCACCGACGTCGCCAGCCTGCAGCCGACGCTGCAAGACCTGTGCGCACGCTTTGGCAAGGTGGCGCGGCTCGACGTCCTGCCTGTCGAGCAAGCCGGGCATCAGCAGGCCTTGTGTTTCTGGCGCATGCAATCGCCCGAGGCAGAAGAGCAGATCATGCAGACATGGGGCGTTGGCCGTTTTGGCGGCGACCTGGTGATGGTGGTTGATTTGAGTCCGGTCAGGCCTGCAACCTGAGTTGGTCACTGCCTACACAAAGCGAAACAGCAGCGGCAGCCACAAGGACGTCAGCATCACCTGCAAGCCCAGCGCCAGCCCGGCATAAGCGCCGGCGTCCGGGTGCACTTGCAGGGCCCGCGCCGCGCCGATGCCGTGCGAGGCGGTGCCCAGCGCAAAGCCGCGTGCCGCCCAGCCGGCGGCGTCCAGCGGAATCCGCAGCGCGTCAAACAGGTACTTGCCGCAGATGGCGCCCACCAGCCCGGTCAGCACTGAAAAAACCGCCGCCAGCGCCGGTATGCCGCCAATACTTTCGGCGATGCCCATGGCCACCGGCGCGGTGACCGACTTGGGTGCCAGCGACAGCAGCACATTGGCCGGCAAGCCCAGCGTCCAGCCCAACGCCAGCGCAGAAGCACTGGCCGCAAAGCCACCGGCCAGTGCGGCGATCAGCAGGCGGCCCCAGCGGCGCTGCAGGTCGGCGCGGCGCTGCCACAGCGGCCAGCCCAGCGCAACCACCGCCGGCCCAAGCAAAAAGTGAATGAACTGCGCGCCGGCAAAGTAAGTGGGGTAGGGCACGCCCGTGAGCAAGAGCCCGCCGGCCAGCAGCGTCACCGTCCAGAACACCGGGTTGGCCCAGGGCGCGTGGCGGGCGCCCGTGTAGGCCGCCTGCGCCAGCAGGTACACCAGCAGCGTGGCCGTCAGGCCGAACAGCGGCGTGGCCGAGAGGTAAACCCAGAGCTCGACAAACTTAGGCACGGGGTGGGGCCTCGTCCGTATCGTCCACGGCGTTCGTTGGGGTCTGCCGCCACAGCCGGTTTAGCAGCAGGGCTGTGACGGCGAGCCCGATCAGCGTGGACAGCACCAGCACCACCAGCATGCGGCCGCCGTATTGGCTGACGATGGACAAATGCGTCATGACGCCCACGCCCACCGGCACAAAAAGCAAAGACAAATGCGACAGCAAAAAGTCAGCGCAGGCGGCCACCGGCTGGCGCACCAGCGGCCAGCGCAGCGCCAGCAAAAGCAGCAGCATGCCGATCACCGGCCCTGGAAAAGGCAGCGACAGCCCGCGTGACAGCAGCTCGCCCACCGACTGCAACAGCAGCAAAAAAGCCAGGCCGCGCAGGGCGTTCATGGGGCGTTGTGACGCGCCTTAAAAGCGCGGCAAGTCCGGGTGCGCGATTTTGCCGCCGCGCACCAGCATCTTGCCGTACTCGGCGCAGCGCTGCAGTGTGGGAATCACCTTGCCGGGGTTGAGCAGGCCGCGGGCGTCAAAGGCGCGCTTGACGCCGAACATCTGCTCGTTTTCAGCGGCGCTGAACTGCACGCACATGCTGTTGAGCTTTTCAACACCCACGCCGTGTTCGCCCGTCACCGTGCCACCCATGGCCACGCTGGTCTCCAGAATGTCAGCGCCAAAGAGTTCGCAGCGGTGCAGCTGGTCGGCGTCGTTGGCGTCAAACATGATCAGGGGGTGCAGGTTGCCGTCACCGGCATGGAACACGTTGGCGCAGCGCAGCTGGTACTTTTTCTCCATCTCGGCAATCGCCAGCAGGATGTCGGCCAGGCGCTTGCGCGGGATCGTCGAGTCCATGCACATGTAGTCTGGGCTGATGCGGCCCGAGGCCGGAAAGGCGTTTTTGCGGCCGCTCCAAAAGCGCAGGCGCTCGGCCTCGTCCTGGCTGACGGCAATGGCGGTGGCGCCGCAGCGCGTGAGCACATCGCTCATGCGGCCGATTTCTTCTTCGACTTCTTCGGGTGTGCCGTCGCTCTCACACAGCAAAATAGCGGCCGCCGTCAGGTCATAGCCGGCGTGCACAAAGTCTTCCACCGCCGCCGTCATGGGCTTGTCCATCATCTCCAGACCGGCCGGAATGATGCCGGCGGCAATCACCGCCGCCACGGCGTCACCGGCTTTGCGCAGGTCGTCAAAGCTGGCCATGATGCAGCGCGCCAGTTGCGGCTTGGGCACCAGCTTGACGGTGACTTCGGTGGTCACCGCCAGCATGCCTTCGCTGCCGATGATGACGCTGAGCAGGTCGTAACCGGGCGCATCCAAGGCGTCGCTGCCGAACTCGACTTCATCGCCCTCGATGGTGAAGCCGCGCACCTTGAGCACGTTGTGCACCGTCAAGCCGTATTTCAGGCAGTGCACGCCGCCCGAGTTTTCGGCGACGTTGCCGCCGATGGTGCAGGCGATCTGGCTGGACGGATCAGGCGCGTAATACAGACCCAGCGGCGCGGCCGCTTCAGAAATCGCCAGGTTGCGCACGCCGCCTTGCACCACGGCCGTGCGGCTGGCGGCGTCCATCTTCAAAATCTTGTTGAACTTGGCCAGAGACAGCGTCACGCCCAGCTTGTGCGGCATGGCCCCGCCCGACAGGCCGGTACCCGCGCCACGCGCCACCACGGGCACGTTCAGCGCGTGGCAGACCTTGAGCACGCCCTGCACTTGCGCGTAGGTTTCGGGCAGCACCACCACCAGCGGCCGCTCGCGGTAGGCCGTCAGGCCATCGCATTCATAGGGCGTGGTGTCTTCGCGGTTCCACAGCAGCGCGTGCGCAGGCACCACTTGCTGCAAGGCGGCCACCACATCGGCCTGCCGTGCGGCGCGTTCCATCAGGGCTTGGTGTTCGGGGGAAGTGGTTGCGTTCATCAGACCCACTTTAAACCAAGCCGTCAGGGCGGGGCGTGAAGAAATTTGGACGGCTTTGTGAATGCAAGGCGCGGTGCGCCTGCCGGCGCCGGCCCCGGGTCAGCGCGTTTCGACCTTGGCGTGGTCCAGGTCGGGCTTTTTGTAGGGGTCGAGGTGGGTCATCAGGCCCAGCACGCGGTGGCGCTGCAGCACGCGCTGGCGCGCCTCCACCGCGATGTCATGGCCGACCTCGATCGTCAGCGAAGGCTCGACCTCCAGGTGGGCATCGACCACGATCATGTCGCCCATCTTGCGGGTGCGCACGTCATGCACGCCCAGCACGCCGGGTGTGCCGAGCAAGGTGGTCTGGATGGCGGCTACCTCGACATCATCCACAGAGCGGTCCATCAGGTCATGCAGGGCGACCCAGCTAAAGCCCCAGCCCATCCGGGTGACCATCAGGCCGACGATCAGCGCGGCGATCGGGTCCAGGATCGGGTAACCCGCCAGATTGCCGATGATGCCCACGCCCACCACCAGCGAAGACGCTGCGTCTGAACGGGCATGCCAGGCATTGGCCACCAGCATGCTGGACTTGACCCGCTTGGCCACCGACAGCATGTAGCGGAACAGCAGTTCCTTGGCGACCAGCGCACCACCGGCCACCCACAGCGCCACGATGTGCACCTGCGCCACGGTATCGGGCGATTGCAGCTTGACAAAGGCCGACCACAGCATGCCCACGCCCACGGCCAGCAGCAGCAAGCCCAGCACCATGGACGCCGCCGTCTCAAAGCGGTGATGACCGTAGGGGTGTTCTTCATCGGCGTCTTTTTTGCTGTGGTGGCCCGCAAAGAGCACCACGAAATCAGACACCAGGTCAGAAAGCGAATGAATACCGTCGGCGATCAGGGCCTGGGACTTCGAAAAAATACCAATGCTGATCTGCAAGGCCGTCAGCACCACATTGACGCCCACGCTGACCCAGGTGCTACGCGTGGCCGCTGCCATGCGTTCGGCCGTTGTGTGCTGGCTGTCTTCCGGATCGTCGGCGAGGTCGGTGAGGTTCATGTGGGCTTTCAGGCGGGCGGGCTAAAAAATAGCCAAGCTTGCATTGTTACGCGTCTTTGCGGAGCGGCGCTGAGGTAAGGTGCTGGTTTTGGCACCTCTATTTTTTGCGCACCATGAAACTTCCCAAGACCACGGCTGAGTTGTTTGGCGAGCATCCGTCCATGGTGGACTTGCGCAAACTCATCGGCCGGGTTGCCCGCAGCAAGGCCAGAACGGTGCTGATTTATGGCGAAACCGGTACCGGCAAAGGCCTGATCGCCCGGATGGTGCATGAAGAGTCGCAGCGCGCGCAAGCGCCGTTTGTTGACATCAATTGCGCCGCCATTCCGGCTGCGCTGCTGGAGTCTGAACTCTTCGGTCATGAAAAAGGCGCATTCACCGGCGCGGTGAGCCGCAAGCAGGGCTTGATCGAGGCTGCCCACCGTGGCACTTTTTTCCTTGATGAAGTCCGGGAGCTGGACCCGGTGATGCAAGCCAAGATACTGACCTTGCTCGATACCCGAAGGATGCGCCGCCTGGGGGGTGTCCGGGATGAAGAAGTCGATGTTCGCTTCATCGCTGCCACCAACAAGATTCTGCTGGGCGAGGTCAAGGCCGGGAAATTTCGTGATGATCTGTACTATCGCTTGCAGGTCATTGCCATCAACATTACGCCTCTGCGTGAACGGGGCGAGGATGTTTTTTTGCTGGCCGACAATTTTCTGGCGAAGTACAACCGCGAATACGGCAGCAAGCTGCGCCACATGGACGAGGCGGTTCGGCAGGTCTTTTTGCGCTACACATGGCCTGGCAACGTGCGTGAACTCGAAAACCTGATCGAGCGTTTGTG
>JBIKHR010000132.1:0-7653 GCA_044362035.1 Polaromonas sp.
CCATCGAGGCGGTCGCCGGCGAATACGACTTCGTGCTCATCGACTGCCCGCCCTCGCTGTCCATGCTCACGCTCAACGGCCTGTGCTGCGCGCACGGCGTCATCGTGCCCATGCAATGCGAATACTTCGCGCTTGAAGGCCTGACCGACCTGGTCAACACCATCAAGCAGGTGCATGCCAACCTCAACAAAGAGCTGGCCATCATCGGGCTCTTGCGCGTCATGTTTGATCCGCGCATCACTTTGCAATTGCAGGTCAGCGAACAGCTCAAGCAGCACTTTGGCGACAAGGTGTTCAACACCGTCATTCCGCGCAATGTCCGTCTGGCTGAAGCGCCCAGCTACGGCGTGCCGGGGGTGGTGTTTGACCCGTCCTCCAAGGGCGCGCAGGCCTTTGTGACCTTTGCCGGCGAGATGATCGAGCGCATCAAGGTGATGTGAAGACGAAGCGCTGAAGCCCATGATTGACAAGGCTTTGCCGCTATGTATTAAATAGCAAGCCACGTTTTTAAACCCCTTTTTCAAGTCATCTTTCTGCGTTTTTCATGAACCCTCGCGCTGTGTTGATTCTTCCGGGCTGGCAAAACAGCAGCCCCTTGCACTGGCAAAGCCGATGGGAAGCGGCGCACAGTTTTCAGCGCGTTGAACAGCATGACTGGCAGCGCCCCTTGCGCGGCGACTGGACGGCCAGGCTGGAAGACGTGTTGCTCAGCCTGGACGAGCCCGCCGTGCTGGTGGCGCACAGCCTGGGCTGTCTGCTGGTGGCGGCCTGGGCCGCGCATTCGCGCAACACGCATCTTGTGAAGGGGGCATTGCTGGTGGCGCCCGGTGACGTCGAGCGCGAGGCTTTGCGCCCCGTTTTATCGAGCTGGTCGCCGGTGCCTTTGCAGCGCTTGCCTTTTGCCAGCGTGCTGGTGGGCAGCCAGAACGACCCGTATTGCAGCGCAGCGCGTGCGCGCCAGTTTGCCGATGCCTGGGGCTCGCGCTGGGCAGACGCCGGCGAGCGCGGGCACCTCAACGCCGACAGCGGCCTGGGTGACTGGGCCGAAGGCCAGCAGGAACTGCAAGACTTGATGCATCTCAGCCCGGCGCCAGCGCCGGCACCCCTTTGTTAGAACCGAAAGAAAAATACCATGGTCACCAAAAAACCCAAAGGCCTGGGCCGCGGATTAGAAGCCCTGCTGGGCCCCACTGTGGGCGAGACCAGCCAGGCGATTGAAAACGGCAACGCCGCCAGCCCGGGTTTGCCGGCCTCGCTGCGCCTGCTCGACATGGTGGCCGGACAGTACCAACCGCGCACGCGCATGGACGAGGGCGCGCTTTACGAGCTGGCCGAGTCCATCAAGGTGCAGGGCATCATGCAGCCTATTTTGGTGCGCCGTCTGGTGTCGGGGCCGAACGACGGCAAGTACGAAATCATTGCCGGCGAGCGGCGCTTTCGTGCGGCCAAGTTGGCCGGCCTGGACAGCGTACCGGTGCTGGTGCGCGATGTGCCCGACGAAGCTGCCGCGGCCATGGCGCTGATTGAAAACATCCAGCGCGAAGACCTCAATCCGCTCGAAGAAGCCCAGGGCCTGCAGCGGCTGGTCAAGGAATTCGGGCTGACGCACGAGCTGGCGGCGCAAGCCGTGGGCCGTTCGCGCAGCGCCGCCAGCAACCTGCTGCGCCTTTTGAACCTGGCCGACCCGGTGCAGACCATGCTGATGGCCGGCGACTTGGACATGGGCCATGCGCGCGCCTTGCTGTCGCTGGACCGCGCCACCCAGATCACTGCGGCCAACCAGATTGCCGCCAAAAAAATGTCGGTGCGCGAGGCCGAGGGCCTGGTCAAAAAACTCAGCGCCGAGTTCTCGCTCAAGCCGCAAAAAGCGTCCAAAGAAAAGTCACGTGACACGCGCCGGGTGGAAGAAGAATTGGCCGACCTGCTGATGGCCGAAGTCGAGGTGCGCGTGAAAAAGCAAGTCAAGCGCAACGGCCGGCGCGAAGACGTGGGCGAGCTGGCCATCCAGTTCTCTTCGATGGACGAACTCAACGGCCTGATCGAGCGCTTGCGCGGCGGCAAGTAAAGCAGGCCTGTCAGCCGGCCCGGCCCGGCGACCGGCCGCTTGGGGTTTTACAGCGAGAAGATCTTGCCCGGGTTCATGATGTTCTTCGGGTCCAGCGCGCGCTTGATGGTGCGCATCATCTCGACCGCGCCGTCACCCGCCTCGGTCACCAGAAAGTCCATCTTGTGCAGGCCCACGCCGTGCTCGCCGGTGCAAGTGCCTTCCAGGCGCAGCGCACGGCTCACCAGCTGGTGGTTCAGTCCTTCAGCCACCACACGCTCTTGGGGTTGGGTCGGGTCGATCAGGTAGCCAAAGTGAAAGTTGCCGTCGCCCACGTGGCCGACCAGAAAGTAAGGAATGCCGCTGGCGTCAGCCTCGGCCACCGAGTCGAGCAGGCAGTCGGCCAGGCGGGATATCGGCACGCAGGTGTCGGTTGAAATGACGCGGCAGCCGGGGCGCGACTGCATCGCCGCAAAGTAGGCGTTGTGCCGGGCCGTCCACAGGCGCGTGCGCTCTTCGGGCGTGCTGGCCCATTCAAAGGCATTGCCGCCGTGGCCGCTGGCCAGCTCTTGCACCAACTCGGCTTGCTCCTTGACGCTGGAGGGCGAGCCGTGAAACTCCATCAGCAGCATGGGCTCTTCGCGCAGACCGAGCTTGGAGTGCGCGTTGACCATGCGCACGCTGTTGGCGTCGATCAGCTCGACACGCGCAATCGGCACGCCCAGCTGAATCACTTCAATGGTGGTGCGCACCGCCGCCTCGATGCTCGGAAAAGAGCAGATGGCCGCCGAAATGGCTTCGGGCAGCGGGTAGAGTTTGACGGTCACTTCAGTGATCACGCCCAGCGTGCCCTCGCTGCCCACCATCAGGCGCGTCAGGTCGTAGCCGGCCGATGATTTTTTGGCGCGCGTGCCGGTGCGAATCACCTCGCCGCTGGCTGTCACCACTTCCAGCGCCAGCACGTTCTCGCGCATGGTGCCGTAGCGCACGGCGTTGGTGCCGCTGGCGCGCGTGGCGCACATGCCGCCCAGCGTGGCGTCAGCGCCCGGGTCGATCGGAAAAAACAGGCCCGTGCTTTTGACTTCTTCGTTGAGCTGCTTGCGCGTGACGCCCGGCTGCACCGTTACCGTCAGGTCGTCGGCGTTGATGCTGAGCACGCGGTTCATGCGGCCCATGTCAATGCTGATGCCGCCTTGCACCGCCAGCAAATGCCCTTCGAGCGAGGTGCCCACGCCAAACGGAATCACCGGCACGCTGTACTGGCCGGCCAGCTTGACCACCTCGGCCACGTCGGCTGTGCTTTCGGCAAACACCACGGCGGCCGGGGGCGGCAGGGCAAAGGACGACTCATCACGGCCGTGCTGCTCGCGCACCACCAACGCGGTCGAGCAGCGCTCGGCAAAACGCGCCTTGAGAGCGTCAATCAGCGCGGCAGGCGTTTCGCGTTGTTGAATTTCAGGCAGCAGATGGGCGGGTAGGGGTGCGTTCATGGGGGTCTCCAGCGTGGGCGTTCAGTTTAAACCTCGGCCAGAAGTCGGACTGAACTCGGGAATAATCCCTTGAACGCAGGCCCACCCTGCGGCCCGGCCCACTCACCGCCTTCCCTCACCTGGAACCCTATGTCCAACCGACTTACCCAGATTGCCACCCGCACCGGCGACAACGGCACCACCGGCCTGGGTGACAACACCCGCGTCTCCAAAGACAGCCTGCGCGTGCACGCCATGGGCGACGTGGACGAGCTCAACTCCAACATCGGCGTGCTGCTGTGCGAAGACATGGCCAGCGAGGTGCGCGCGCTGCTGGTGGAAGTGCAGCACCAGCTGTTCAACCTGGGCGGCGAGTTGTCCATCCCCGGCTTTGAGCTGCTCAAGCCCGAGGCCGTGGCCACGCTGGACGCCGCGCTGGAAAAATACAACGCCAGCCTACCGCGGCTGCAAGAGTTCATCTTGCCGGCCGGCACGCGTGCGGCCGCGCTGGCCCATGTGTGTCGCACGGTGGCGCGCCGCGCCGAGCGCGCTGTGGTGGCGCTCGACCACGCCGAAACGCTCAAAGACACGCCGCGCCAGTACCTCAACCGCCTGAGCGACTTGCTGTTTGTGCTGGCGCGCGTGCTCAATCGCATGAACGGCGGTGACGACGTTTACTGGAAGAGCGAGCGTCTGGCGCAGCAAGCGCCCGGCTCGGCGGGCGCTACTGACGCTACCGACGCAGGCTGACCGTCAGCGCTTGCTCAGCGCTGCGCCAGCACCGCCATGGTCAGGCGCGAGACGCAGGTCAGCTCGCCGTCGTCGTTGTGCATGTCGATGTGCCAGACCTGCGTGCTGCGGCCGATGTGCACCGGCCGCGTGATGCCGGTGACCCAGCCGCTGCGCGCGCTCTTGAGGTGGTTGGCATTGATGTCCAGCCCGACCACGTAGAACCCCTCGGCCAACACATGGTCGGCGGCCGTCGAGCCCAGGGTCTCGGCCAGTACCACGGACACGCCGCCATGCAGCAAACCATAGGGCTGAAGGGTCCGTTCATCTACCGGCACGCGGGCGCGTATGAAGTCATCGCCAATCTCTGTGAACTCGATGCCCAGGTGCGAAACGGCAGAGCCTTCATTCAGCGCAGTGAGGGATTCAAGAGAGATCGGCTTCGTCCAGATGCGCATGGTTCAACTCCAGTGGGTGAGCCCGAACTATAGGGCCGCCGGTTCAGGCCGCGCCGGTCAGCGCGCCGTAGGCCAGGCGTGTTTCGGGTGAGACCGACTGCAGCAGCAGCGCGTAAGAGGTCTGGTGGCGCACCATCATGCGGGCCGAGGCCACCGCCCTGGACTTGCAAAACCAGTGGCAGGTGTGTTGCAGCAACAGCATTTCGGCGCTCAACGTGAAGGCCTTCGTCTTGGGGCTCACAGCGGCGTCGGCTTGCGCCGCACGGGCCAGGCCGGCGGCATGAATCTTCAGCGCCTCGCGCAGGTCAAAACCGCTGCCCGGAATCATTGCCGCCGCTTCAGAGAGCGGCCAGGGCAGGCGGTTCACACGCGCCGGGTCGGCATCGACCTTGGCAAAACCCTCGGCCAACTGCCGGGCTTGGGTGCAGAGCTTGTCTTCGGTGCCGTTCAGCAACTGCCAGATCGACTCACGCCGGGCGGCATCCGTTTCACCCAGCGCGCGCGCATAACCTTCGGTCAGGGTTTGCATGAGTTTTTCGATCTGGTAGTCGGCCAGATGCCCGCCCAGCAAGGCGATGCGTCGGCGCTCGCTGCGCGACTTCAGGGCGTAGCCGGCAAAGGCCAGCACCATCGAGAGAATGAAAATGTCCATGAAGGGATGGGGGCGGGTCAGTGGTTCAGTTGGGCTGGCGTGCCGTAGTGTAGTCAGCCGGCCTTGGCCACCGCGCTTGGCCGGTTGACCAGCACAATGCCCAGCGCCACCATGGCCAACGCCAGCAGCAGTCCGGGCGTGACGGGCTCGCCCAGCCACAGCGCGCCGAACAGCAGCGCAAACAACGGCGTGAAAAAAACGAACACCGACACCTGCGTCGCCGGGTAACGCCCCAGCATCCACATCCAGACCAGATAACTGACAAAGGCCACCAGCACCGCCTGAACCAGAAGCGAGCCGATGGCAAAGGCGCTGAACTGCCAATGCCACACCTCGCCCAGACCGAGCGACAGCAGCGGCATCAGCACAGCGCTGGCGGCGAGCTGGTAAAACAGCAGTTTTTCGGCGCTGATCTGCGTCAGCCGCGTGATCCGGATCACCACCGTGGTCAGTCCCCAGAACAGCCCGGCCAGTACGCCCAGCAAGTCGCCACGCAGCGTGGCGCCGTGCTCGGCTAGGAAGCCTTCGCGCAGCGCAAACAGCACGGCGGCAAACGCCGCCAGCAAGCCCAGCCATTGGCGGCCGCGCAGGCGCTCGGCACCCACCCACAGCGGCACCAGCAGCGCCACCCAAAAAGGCGAGGTGTACAAAAACACCGTCAGGCGCGAGGCCGAGGTGTATTGCATGCCGATGTAGATGCAGGTGAATTCAGCGGCAAACAGCGCGCCGGCCAGCAGGCCTGCGGTCAGCGAGCCGTCGGCCTTGAAAAGGGGAATGCGGCGCCAGGCGCACCACAGACCCAGCAGGGCCGTGGCACCCAGCACCCGCAGCGAAGCCTGAAACAGCGGCGGCAACTCGGCCAGCGTGGCCTTGATCAGCACCTGCTGAAAGCCCCACAACAGGCAACACGCCAGCAGCAGGCCGATGGCCAGGGCGTCAAGTTCGGTTTTGCGCAGCTTCAATGCCCCAGGATCTTCGACAGAAAGTCCTGCGCCCGGTCGGTTTGCGGGTGGTTGAAGAATTCGTCGGGCTTGTTCTGCTCGACGATCTGGCCCTGGTCCATGAAAATCACGCGGTCGGCCACGGCCTTGGCAAAGCCCATCTCATGCGTCACGCAGATCATGGTGATGCCGGCGTCGGCCATCTCGACCATCACGTCCAGCACTTCCTTGATCATCTCCGGGTCCAGCGCCGAGGTGGGCTCGTCAAAGAGCATGATCTTGGGTTTGAGGCACAGTGCGCGGGCAATCGCCACGCGCTGCTGCTGGCCGCCCGAGAGTTGCAGAGGGTACTTGAGGGCCTGCTCGGCGATCTTGACGCGCTCGAGTTGCTGCATGGCTTTTTCTTCGGCTTCCTTCTTGGGGATCTTGCCGACCCACATGGGCGAGAGCGTCAGATTTTCCAGCACCGTCAAATGCGGGAACAGATTGAACTGCTGGAACACCATGCCGACTTGCTTGCGGATCGCGTCAATCGCCTTGACGTCGTCGGCCAGCTCGACGCCGTCCACGACGAGCCGGCCCTGCTGGTGTTCTTCCAGGCGGTTGATGCAGCGGATCAGCGTGGACTTGCCCGAACCGGAAGGCCCGCAGATGACGATGCGTTCGCCCTTGGCGACGTCCAGGTCAATGTCGCGCAGCACATGAAAATTATTGCCGTACCACTTGTTGACTTTGTCGAAGGTGATGATGGATTCAGACATGGGTGTTTCCTGAGAGAAAAAGAGAGGCGCCGGGCCGGGGCTCAGCGCTGCTTGCCTTTGTTGACCTGCTTTTCAACCCAGAGGCTGTAGCGGGACATGGAAAAGCAGAAGACGAAATAGATCAGGGCGATGAACAGGTAGCCCTCGATCTTGAAAGGCCGCCAGTCGGCGTCTGAGTTCAGTGCCAGGCCCAGCGCGCCGGTCAGTTCGTACAGGCTGACGATGGTGACCAGCGAGGTGTCCTTGAAGATCGAGATGAAGTTGTTCATGATGCCGGGCACCACCAGCGCCAGCGCTTGTGGCAGCACGATCTTGCGCTGCGTCTGCCAGTACGACAGGCCCAGTGTGGCGGCGGCCTCGATCTGCCCCTTGGGAATGGCTTGCAGACCACCACGGATCACCTCGGCCATGTAAGCGGCGGCAAACAGCGTGATGCCGGCCAGCACGCGGATCAGCACGTCAATGGTGGTGCCTTGCGGCATGAACAGCGGAAACATGAACGAAGCCATGAACAGCACCGAGATCAACGGCACGCCGCGCACCAGCTCGACATAAATCGTGCAAGCGGTGCGAATGGCCGGCAGGTTGGAGCGCCGGCC
>JBIKHR010000133.1:0-7650 GCA_044362035.1 Polaromonas sp.
TACTCGCATGTGCTGCGCCAAAGCCCTGAGTTTTTTGAGACCACACAAACCGGTGAAGTGCTGTCGCGCCTGACCACCGACACCACGCTGGTGCAAACCGTGGTGGGTTCGTCGCTGAGCATGGGCTTGCGCAACGCCGTCATGGGCACGGGTGCGCTGGCCATGCTGGTCTACACCAACCCCTACGTGATGATTCAGGTCTTTGGCATTCTGGTGCTGATCGTGCTGCCCAGCGTGTGGTTTGGCCGGCGCGTGCGCAAGCTCTCGCGCGCCAGCCAAGACCGCGTGGCAGACTCCAGCGCGATTGCCGCTGAAGTGCTGAACGCCATTCCGGTGGTGCAAAGCTACACCGCCGAGGCGCGCGAAGCGGCCCGGTTTGACGCCTCGACAGCCAACGCCTTCGAAGTGGCGGTGCGCCGCACCCGCGCGCGCTCGGTGCTGGTGGCTTTCATCATCATCGCTACCTCCGGGGCGCTGCTGTGGGGCTTGTACCAGGGCACTCAAGCGGTGGTGCGCGGTGACATCACGGCCGGCCATCTGGGCCAGACAGTGGTCTATGTGATCATTCTGGCCAGTGCTTTTGCCGTGCTCGGCGAGGTTTATGGTGACTTGCTGCGCGCAGCCGGTGCCACCGAACGCCTGATGGAGTTGCTGGGCAGCCGCTCGCCGATTGCATCACCAGCCGCGCCGCTCAAGGTGCCTGCCCCCCAGGCCGGCAGCGCCGTCACGCTGGAGTCGCTGACCTTTCACTACCCGTCGCGTCCATTGCAAGCAGCGCTCAGCGATTTCACGCTCAAGGTCGCCCCCGGCGAAACCATCGCCATCGTCGGTCCCAGCGGTGCCGGTAAGAGCACCGTGTTTCAGTTGCTGCTGCGCTTTTACGACCCTCAGTCCGGCCGCATCACGCTCGACGGCGTGGCCACCGACCAGATGGACTTGCAGACGCTGCGTGGGCGCATCGGTATCGTGCCGCAAGACGCGGTGGTGTTCTCGACCAGTGCGCTCGAGAACATCCGCTACGGCCGCCCGGATGCCAGCGACGACGAGGTCAGGGCGGCAGCGCATGCGGCGTTTGCGCACGAGTTCATCATGGCCCTGCCAGATGACTACGACACCTTTTTGGGCGAGCGTGGTGTTCGCCTGTCCGGCGGCCAGCGCCAGCGCATCGCCATCGCCCGTGCCATGCTGAAAAATCCGCCGCTGTTGCTGCTCGACGAAGCCACCAGCGCGCTCGACGCCGAAAGTGAGCGCATGGTGCAAGCCGCACTGGAGTCCGCCATGCGAGGGCGCACCACCCTGGTCATCGCCCACCGGCTGGCCACCGTGCAGCAAGCCGACCGCATTCTGGTGCTCGACCAGGGCCGGCTGGTTGAAGAAGGACGGCATGCGGAACTGGTGAAGCAAGGCGGCATGTACGCCCGGCTGGCGGAGTTGCAATTCACTGTTTGAGTTGCCGTGGTGGGCAGAAACCCACGCACAGCCACTTTATGCATTTAGTGCATAGATAGCCCAGAACCTGGCCTTGGACAAATGCAACGGGCGCTCCTACGCTCACGGCATTGACTGCAAGGAGCTTTGTTCATGACCTTATCCGCAACCGCCAGCGCGACCGGCCCGCACCCCCTGCCTTCTTACCTGCACGCCGATGACCTGGGTGCCTGGGGCAATTACCTGCAGCAGGTGGACCGGGTGATTCCACACCTGGGGCCGCTGGCGCGCTGGGCTGAGACGCTCAAGCGACCCAAGCGGGTGTTGATCGTGGATGTGCCGATTCAGATGGACGATGGGCGCATCGCGCACTTTGAAGGCTACCGCGTGCAGCACAACATCTCACGCGGGCCGGGCAAAGGCGGTGTGCGCTTTCACCAGGACGTGACGCTGTCGGAGGTGATGGCGCTGTCAGCCTGGATGTCGATCAAGAACGCGGCAGTGAATGTGCCTTACGGCGGCGCCAAGGGCGGTATCCGGGTCGATCCGAAAACGCTGTCGCAGGGCGAGCTCGAGCGCATGACGCGGCGTTACACCAGTGAGATCGGCATCATCATCGGGCCCAACAAGGACATACCCGCGCCGGACGTGAACACCAATGAGCAGACCATGGCCTGGATGATGGACACCTACGCGATGAACACCGGCTCAACCGCCACGGGCGTGGTCACCGGCAAGCCGGTGGACCTTGGCGGCTCGCTGGGCCGGCGCGAGGCCACCGGGCGCGGTGTCTTCACGGTGGGCGTTGAAGCGGCGCGGCACCTGGGGCTGGAGATTGCCGGTGCGCGGGTGGCGGTGCAGGGCTTTGGCAATGTGGGCGGCATCTCGGCCAAACTGTTTGCCGAGGCCGGCGCGCGCATCGTGGCCGTGCAAGACCACGGTGGCAGCATTTACTGCGAGGCCGGACTGGACGTGCCGGCGCTGCTGCGGCATGTGGCCGCCGCGGGCACGGTGGCCGGCTTTGACAAGGCCGAGGCGCTGGCCGACGACAAGTTCTGGGATGTGGACTGCGAGATCCTGATTCCGGCGGCGCTGGAGCAGCAGATCACGGTGCACAACGCACACCGCATCAAAGCCCGCATGGTGATTGAAGGCGCCAACGGCCCAACCACACCCGCGGCCGATGACATCTTGCAAGAGCGCAACGTGCTGGTGGTGCCCGACGTGATTGCTAACGCCGGCGGCGTGACGGTCAGCTACTTTGAATGGGTGCAGGATTTTTCGAGCTTCTTCTGGGACGAAGAAGAAATCAACGCCCGGCTGGTGAAGATCATGAAAACCGCTTTTGCCGGCGTCTGGTCGGTCTCGCAAGACCGCAAAGTAAGCTTGCGCACAGCCACTTTCATTGTGGCTTGCCAGCGCATTTTGCACACGCGTGAATTGCGCGGGCTTTACCCTTGATAAGCCGATTTACTGCAGTGGCCCTTTGAGCGCATCGGGGATCGGCAGCGGCATCACGGAGATGCCTTCTTCCAGCAGGGCCACGGCCTCTTCGCGCGAGGTCTGGCCACGGATGCTGCGCTCGTCGGTCTCGCCGTAGTGCATCTGCCGGGCTACTTCGGCAAAGTGCTCACCAACATCTTCGGTGTTGGCCATGACATGGCGCGCCATTTTCAACCAGTCGGCCTGAACAGCTTGCATGTCCTGCAAGTCTTGCGCAGACAGCACCGGCCTTGCGCCGGCCGGCACCAGTTCGCGGCCGGCGGGACTGGCGCCACGGGGTGCAGCGACATTGGCTGCGGCAGGCGCATTGGCGACAGGGCTTGAAGGTGGCGTGGCGCCCAGGTTCAGGCGTGGGGCACTGAGCTGTTTGCTGATGGCGGCGTCGCCGCACATCGGGCATTGCACCAGGCCGCGGCCGAGCTGGCTCTGAAAATCATCTTCAGACGCGAACCAGCCTTCGAACACATGCTGGCCGGCGCATTTCAGATCAAGAACTTTCATGGGCTGATTGTGAGCCTGAAATCAGATGTTCACCCAGTCGAGCGTCCATGCCCCGGACCGCAGATTTTGCAGCCACAGCATGCCGGTCAGTGTCTTGGCGTCGGTGACGCGGCCGTCGCGGCACCATTGCAGCAGCTCGTCGGCGCTGGCGCTGAAGACATCGAGGAACTCGCCAGCGTCAAGCTGACGCTTACCCGCAGTCAGCTCACGCGCAAACCAGATGTCAATGAACTCTGTGGAGTAAGAGATGACCGGGTGCAGGACACCGGCGCGCGCCCACTGACGGGCGGTGTAACCGGTTTCTTCGTGCAGCTCGCGCTTGGCGCAGGCCAGCGAGTCTTCGCCGGAGTCCAACTTGCCGGCCGGAAACTCGATCATGACGGATTGCACGGGATAGCGGAACTGCCGCTCGAGCACCAGACGACCATCGGGCAGCTCTGCCACCACCATCACGGCGCCCGGGTGGATCACGTATTCGCGGGTGGCCTCTTTGCCGTCAGGCAGGCGCACGGTGTCGCGCATGGCATGCAGGAAATTGCCGCGCAGCAACTCCTGGCTGGCCACGCGGGTTTCGATCAGGTGTGCGTCATCCGGTAGAGCGGGCGGCGGGGTCATCGCAGTTTGAGCAGGTAGCGCAGCACAAAGCCCGGAAAGGCAAAAGTGACGAAGAGAGTGCCGGTGATGGCATAAAACTCCCAGCCCTGGGGGGCGATCTGGCCGGCCCGGTGCTCTAGCGCCAGGCCCAGCGCACCCACGATGAAATACCAGAGCACCAGCTCCAGCAGCCGCAGCGGCAGGGCTTTGGCCGAAGCCAGCGGATACACCAGCATGAAACGCTGGCTGATGAAAGGCAGGTTAGCGGCCAGCAGCGCCAGCAGCACAAGCCCCCAGACAGGCACTGTCTGACCCATGCGCTTTAGCCTGCCAGTGTCTTGACCAGGGCAGCGATGGACTCGCCGCACAAAGTCATGAGGCCGCCGGGGGCGATGCCCAGCACCAGCAGCAGGCCGCCATTGAGGGCCAGCACAGCGCGCGCATCGCCAGCAGCCACGATGGCTGTGGGCAAACCGGGGTGTGGCGCATCAAAGTACATGACCTTGACCACGCGAAGGTAGTAGAAAGCGCCGATCAGCGAGGCCATCACGGCAAACACCGACAGCACCAGGTAGCCTGTCTGGCCGTAAGCCAGCAGCGACTGCAGCACCGCCAGCTTGGCATAAAAACCAACCAGCGGCGGCACGCCGGCCAGCGAGAACATGGCCATTGCCATGACGCCGGCAAACAAAGGGCTTCGCTGGTTCAGACCGGACAGGTCGGCGATTTCTTCGGCCTCATGGCCCTGGCGCGCCAGCAGCAAGATGATGCCGAACGCCGCCAGCGTGGTCAGCACATAGGTGATGACATAGAACATGGCCGCGCCGTAGGCCGACTCTGCGTTGAGCTGATGACCGCCTGCCACACCGGCCATCATGGCCAGCAGGAAAAAGCCCATTTGCGCGATGGTCGAAAACGCCAGCATCCGCTTGAGGTTGGTCTGGGCGATGGCGGCCAGGTTGCCCACCAGCAGCGAGCCCACGGCCATCACCATCAGCATTTGCTGCCAGTCAATGGCCAGCGGCAACAGACCCTGCACCAGCAGGCGCATGCACATGGCAAAAGCGGCCAGTTGCGGCGCAGCGCCAATGAGCAGCGTCACAGCGGTAGGCGCACCCTGGTAAACGTCAGGCAGCCACATGTGAAAAGGCACAGCACCGAGCTTGAAGGCCAGGCCGGCAACGATGAAGACCAGACCGAAGACCAGCACCTGGTGCTTGACCTGGCGGCTGGCAATCGCCTGGAACACTTCGCTGACATTGAGCGAGCCGGTGGCGCCGTAGATCATGGACAAGCCGTAAAGCAAAAAGCCCGAAGCCAGCGCGCCCAGCACAAAGTACTTCATGGCCGCCTCGGTGGCGGTAGCGTTGTCACGACGCAAGGCCACCAGCGCGTAGCTCGACAGCGTCATGAGTTCCAGACCCATGTAGATGACCAGGAAGTTGTGGCCCGAGATCATCACGAAAATACCCAGCAGCGAGAACAGGCTCAGGGTGAAGAACTCACCGCCACGCAGCATGTCGCGGTCGGCAGCGTAAGGCCGGCCATAGACCAGCGTGATCATCACTGCCACGCAGGCAAAGCACTTGAGCCAGTTGCCCATGGGGTCGCTGACGACCATCTTGCCGAAGCCGTAGACCGTTGCGCCCTGGGTGGCGTAGAAAGCCTCCAGCACAGCGACCACAGCCAGCGTCAGCAGCGTGAGCGCGTAGGTAGTGCCGCGCAGCGGCGTCTTCACGCCCAGGTCCACCAGCGCAATCACGCAGGCCATGACCAGCAAGATGATTTCGGGGTAAACGGTGATCCAGCTTAAAGAGTCAATCATCTGAATTCTTTTGAAATAGGGTTCTCGGGGGCAGCGTTTTAGTTCAGCTTGGAAACGGCCACATGCTTGAGCAGGTCCAGCACCGAAGCGTCCATCACGTCAGTGAAGGGCTTGGGGTACACGCCCATGTAAAGCACCGCGGCAGCCAGCAGGGTCAGCATGAGGAACTCGCGGCCGTTGATGTCGCTCAAGCCCTTGACTTCGTCATTGGCCACGGGGCCCAGGTAAACGCGCTTGAACATCCACAAGGTGTAGGCCGCGCCAAAGATAAGCGCCGAGGCCGCCGCCAGACCGATCCAGAAGTTGAACTGCACGCCGCCCAGGATGACCATCCACTCGCCGACAAAACCGGCGGTGCCCGGCAGGCCGCAATTGGCCATGGCAAAGAACAGCGCAAAGGCGGTGAACTTGGGCATGGTGTTGACCACGCCACCGTAGCTGGCGATCTCACGTGAATGCACGCGGTCATACAGCACACCAATGCACAGGAACATAGCGGCCGACACAAAGCCATGCGCAATCATCTGCACCACACCGCCGGCAACGCCCAGCGGGTTGAAGATGAAAAAGCCCAGGGTGACAAAACCCATGTGCGCCACCGATGAATAAGCCACCAGCTTTTTCATGTCCTGCTGCACCATGGCGACCAGGCCCACGTAGATGACGGCGGTCAGAGACAGCGCGATCATCAGCCAGGCCCATTCGTGCGCAGCGTCCGGCGTGATCGGCAGCGAAAAGCGCAAAAAGCCGTACGCACCGAGTTTCAGCATGATGGCGGCCAGCACGGCCGAGCCTCCGGTGGGTGCCTCAACGTGCACATCGGGCAGCCAGGTGTGCACAGGCCACATTGGCACCTTGACGGCAAAGGCGGCGAAGAAGGCAAAGAACAACAAAGTCTGCACCGGGCTGCTCAGGGGCAGCTTGTGCCAGGTGGCCAGGTCAAAACTGCCGCCGGACTTGACGTACAAAAAGACCAGCGCAATGAGCATCAGCAAGGAGCCGAGCAAGGTGTAGAGGAAAAACTTGAAGGCAGCGTAGATCTTGTTGGGGCCACCCCAGATGCCGATGATCAGGTACATCGGGATCAAGGTGGCTTCGAAGAAGACGAAAAACAGCAAGCCATCGAGCGCGGCAAACACGCCGATCATCAGGCCGCTGAGGATCATGAAGGCGCCCATGTACTGGTTGACACGGCGCGTGATGGATTCCCAACTGGCAATCACCACGATGATGTTGATGAAAGCTGTCAGCAACACGAACCACAGCGAGATGCCGTCCAAACCGAGGTGGTAGTTGACGTTGAAACGGGCGATCCAGGGCGCGTTCTCGACAAACTGCATGGCCGGGGTGCCGAGCTCAAAGCGTGTGTACAGCGGCAAGGTCACGAGAAAACTGACGACAGCACCGATCAGCGCCAGCCAGCGCACTGCGCGGGCCTGCTCGTCACGACCAAGCGCCAGCAGCACCGTTCCGAAAAAGATAGGCGTCCAGATCGCCAGGCTCAACAAACCCATTTCTTGTTCTTCCTTCTTGTTTGTTATTTTTTGAGCCAGACGAAATACGTCATGAGCACAAAGATGCCGAGGATCATGCCGAAAGCGTAGTGGTAGATGAAGCCCGACTGCAAGCGTCGCACCAGGCCGGAGAACCAGCCGACCAATTTCCAGGAACCGTTGACCAGCGCACCGTCAATGAGCGCCTGATCGCCGCCCTTCCACAGGCCCATACCGAGGGCGCGGGCACCGCGGGCCAGTACGTTTTCATTGAACCAGTCGAGGTAGTACTTGTTCTCGAGCAAG
>JBIKHR010000002.1:0-26668 GCA_044362035.1 Polaromonas sp.
AGGTCACCGCCCTTGGCGGCAGAGCCTGTGTCTTGCGAGTTTTTGCGGGCCAGGTCGGCAAAACTCTCAGGCGCTTTGCGCACGGCTGCCAGCAACTGGGTGGCTTTGGCCTTGGCGGCTTCACGCTCGGCCGCAGGGGCTGCCTTGGGTGCATTCAGCAAAATGTGGCTGGCGCGACGCTCTTCAGCACCGCTCAGGCGCTGGACGTTTTGCTCGTAATAGGTTTTGAGGTCAGATTCGTTGACAACGATGGCTTTGCTGACGGCATCAGCGTCCAACACTACATACTCGATGCTGGCTTGCTCCGGCGCGCGGAACAGGTTCAAGTTGGCCTGGTAGTACTGCTCCAGATCGGCGTCTGCGGGGCTGAGCTTGGCGGCGTAATCGGCCGGGTTGAATCGGGCCAGTTGCAGTTCGCGCTTTTCAAAATAGGCGTTCAGCGCAGCGTCGGCCACTGCGGCCGAAGAAAAACCGGTGGCAGCCACGCCGGTCATGACCTGGCGGGTAGACAGGTCTGCGCGCACATTGGCTTCAAACATCTCGGGGGTCAGGCCCTGGGTGCCCAAGAGCTGGCGATAGCGCTCCATGTCGAGCGAGCCGTCGGGTTTGCGCAGCGCTGCAATTTGCGGGTTGTCCTGCAGTTCACGCGCCAGTCGCTGGTCACTGGTGTTCAGGTGGGACTTTTCGGCAGCCGTGGCCATCACGCGGTCACGCACCAGGCGCTCCAGCGTGGCATAGCGGGCTTCGGGCGAGTCGAGCAGCTTGACGTCCAGCGAGGGCATGGAGGCGCGCAGACGGTCGATTTCCGTGCGGTGGGCAGCGTCCCATTCAGCCTGGGTGATGTCGCGGCCGTCCACCCGGGCGACAGCGTCGCTGCTGCCGGACGAGGGGTTGTGGTCGTTCAAACCCAGCAACACAAACGAGGGAACGATCAGCAAAAACAGCAGCCACATCGTGACCTTGGTGTGCTTGCGAATGAAATCAAACATCTGGAAATTCCTGTTTATCTACCAAGCCGTGGGCACCCGCAATGAGACGATGAGCGAAAAAAAAGGCGAACCGCTTGTTCGCCTTTTACTGAGTTATTGGTGGGTGCTGACGGGCTCGAACCGCCGACCTACGCCGTGTAAGGGCGCTGCTCTACCAACTGAGCTAAGCACCCCACTTCTAACTACTTAAATCGACTGCATCAGTTCAAAGCGTCCTTGAGGGCTTTACCCGGACGGAACTTAGGCACCATGGCAGACTGGATTTTAATCTCAACGCCGGTGCGGGGGTTGCGACCGGTACGGGCCTCGCGTTTTGAGACCGCAAAAGTGCCAAAACCGACCAGGGACACATCATCGCCATTTTTCAAAGTCGCCGTCACGGCACTGATGGTGGCCTCCAGGGCGCGGGTGGCGGCGGCCTTGGAAATATCGGCTTGCTGCGCAATATGCTCAATGAGTTCAGTTTTGTTCACGGGTCACCTTCAGTGATGAAATGTTGATCTTGGCGCAAGGGCGTCTTGAAAAGGGCCACCCGGGCCCGCTGGCGTCTGCGCGCGGCACCCATTTTTCGGGGGCGGAGGCGGATTCTATTCCGATTTAAAACACTAAAAATCACGCTGAACCCCAATTGCGTGGCGAGGGTTCGGCGTGCTAGCCGTTAGCGGAACGTCTTGTTTCAGAGGGCGGCAGCAATCGCCTTGCCAACATCTGCAGTACCGGCGGTGCCGCCCAGATCGGGCGTACGCGGGGCGCCGCTGCCGGGGGCCAGTACTTTTTCAATGGCGGCCAGAACGGCGTCGTGCGCGTCGTTGTGGCCCAGAAACTCCAGCATCATCGCGCCGCACCAGATCTGTCCGATCGGGTTGGCCAGGTTGCGCCCGGCAATGTCGGGGGCCGAGCCGTGCACCGGCTCAAACAGCGATGGAAACTTGCGCTCAGGGTTGAGGTTGGCGCTGGGGGCGATGCCGATGGTGCCGGTGCAGGCGGGGCCCAGGTCGCTCAAAATGTCGCCGAACAAATTGCTGGCCACCACCACGTCAAAAAAGTCCGGCCGCTGCACAAAGTGCGCCGTCAGGATGTCGATGTGGAACTTGTCCAGAAGGATGTCCGGGTAGCCCTTGGCCATTTCTTCCACGCGCTCGTCCCAGTACGGCATGGAGATCGAGATGCCGTTGGACTTGGTGGCGCTGGTCAGGTGCTTTTTGGGACGCGACTGGGCCAACTCAAAAGCAAATTTGAGCACGCGGTCTACGCCGATGCGCGAGAACACCGACTGTTGCAAGACGAATTCACGGTCGGTGCCGGGAAAAGCCTTGCCGCCGATGCTGGAGTATTCGCCTTCGGTGTTTTCACGCACGATGTAAAAGTCGATCTCGCCGGGCTGGCGCGCGCTGCCGTCACGCCGTACCACGGGTGCAATGATGCCGGGCATGAGGCGCGCCGGGCGCAGGTTGATGTACTGGTCAAATTCGCGGCGAAACAGCAGCAGCGAGCCCCACAGCGAGACGTGGTCAGCAATTTTGGCGGGCCAGCCGACCGCGCCGAAGTAAATGGCGTCATGGCCGCCGACCAGGTCTTTCCAGTTGTCCGGCATCATCTGGCCGTGCTTTTCGCAGTAGTCCCAGCTGGAAAAGTCGAAATGATCAAAGTGCAAATCAATGCCGAACTTGGTGGCAGCGGCCTCCATCACACGCACGCCCTCGGGCATGACTTCCTTGCCAATGCCATCGCCTGGAATGACGGCTATTCTTTTTTTGCCAGAGCGCTTGTTCATGGGTTTTCCTTCAGTGTGAATGGGGTTAAGGGTTGGCGGCTTTGGCCGGCCGCACGACCAGGCTGACGCCGATGGCCGTGAGCACCGTGCCCAGCAGCGTGGCAAAGGTCACCAGCTCGCCAAACATGGCCCAGGCCATGATGGCGGTGGTGGGTGGCACGAGGTAGAGCAAGCTGGTCACAGCGGTGGCAGCGCCACGCTGGATCAGCAAGTACAGCAAAGAGCTGCCGCCCAGGGTGAGAACCAGCACCGCCCAGGCCAGGGCGCCCAGGAACTCGCCGTTCCAGGTGACGGCCTCGGTCTCGAGCAGGGTCAGCGGCAAGCTCACAACCAAAGCCGCCGCCAACTGGATGACATTGGCGGTGCGCACGTCGGTCGGCTTCATGAAGCGTTTTTGGTACAGGGTGCCGGCCGTGATGCTGACAAGGGCAAACACCGCAGCGGCCAGGGTGATCGCGCTGACTTCGGTGCCCGCGCCCAGTTTGCGCCAGACCACCAGCAGCAAACCGCCCAGCCCCAGCAACAGCCCCAGCCACTGCTGGCGGCTGACGTGCTGGCCGGCGTTGCCGGGGCCGGCCCATTGCGAGACCCAGACCGCCGTCAGCACCGGTTGCAGGCCCACAATCAGCGCGGCAAGCCCAGAGCCCATGCCAGCCTTGACCGCCACCCAGACGCCGCCCAGATAGCCGGCGTGCATCAGCGAGCCGGTCACTGCCAGGTGCAGCCACTGGCTGCGGCCTCGGGGCCAGACGGCGCCCGACAGTTGTATCCAGACCAAAAAGCAGGCGATGGAAAAAGCATAGCGAAGCGACAGGAAAGTGAGCGGTGGCGCGTAGGGCAAACCGAACTTGGCGACGATGAAGCCGGTACTCCAGATCAGCACAAAAACCGCCGGCATGGCACGCAGCCAGATGCTGGCAGCGGTCTGCCCGCCGGCGTTGGAGGCAACGCTCATTTGGCGCGGGCGCGGATTTCTGGAATGGCTTTTTGCAGGTAATACACCATGGACCAGACCGTCAGCACCGCCGACAGCCAGATCAGCCAGGTGCCCCAAAGCGGTGTGTCAATCACCCCGAACAGCGTGCCGTCGTAGAGCAAGAAGGGAATGGCAATCATCTGCACCGAGGTTTTGAGCTTGCCTATCATGTGAACCGCCACGCTCTTGGTGGCGCCAATCATCGCCATCCATTCACGCAGGGCTGAAATGGCGATTTCACGGCCAATGATGATCAGGGCCACAAACACGTCAGCGCGCTGAAGGTGCACCAGCACCAGCAAGGAAGCGCACACTAAAAACTTGTCGGCCACCGGGTCCAGAAAAGCGCCAAAAGATGAGGTCTGGTTGAGCTTGCGGGCCAAAAAGCCGTCCAGCCAGTCGGTGGCGGCAAACACCACAAACAAGACCGTGGCGATCAGGTTGCGGTTGCCCTCTGCCAAATCCACGTAAAAGACCCCCACGATCAGTGGAATCGCCACAATGCGGGTCCAGGTCATGATGGTGGGTATGGTCAGGAACATAGTCTGATTTTGGCATGAGTCCCGACGGCGCCCGGCAATCTGCATGAAGGCGGCCTCAATGCGGCCTCAAGTCGGGATTCGGCTCAATGCAGAGCGCGGTAAATCTCTTCGGCAAGTTCGCGTGAAATGCCTTCGACCGTGGCAATGTCTTCTGCACTGGCCGAGCTAACACCCCGAATGCCGCCAAAGCGTTGCAGCAGGCTGGCGCGTTTTTTGGGGCCGATGCCGGCAATGTCTTCGAGCTTGCTGCCGCCCACACGCACCTTGGCGCGCCGCGCCCGCATGCCGGTGATGGCAAAGCGGTGCGCCTCATCGCGGATCTGGGCGATCAGCATCAACGCGGCCGAGTCACGGCCCAAATAGACTTTTTCGCGGCCATCGGCAAATACCAGATCTTCCAGGCCGACCTTGCGGCCCTCGCCCTTCTCGACTCCGGCGATCAGGCCCAGGTCCAGACCGAGTTCTTCAAACACCTCGCGCGCCATCGAGACCTGGCCCTTGCCGCCGTCCACCAGCACCAGGTCGGGCAAGCGGGCATCGTTGTTGCGGGCGGCTTCGGCCAGCTTGGTGTAGCGGCGCATCAGCACCTGGCGCATGGCAGCGTAGTCGTCGCCCGGCGTGATGCCGTCGATGTTGTAGCGCCGGTATTCGGCGTTTTGCATCTTGTGCCCCTCAAACACCACGCACGAGGCCTGGGTGGATTCGCCGGCTGTGTGCGAAATATCAAAACACTCGATGCGCAGCGTGTCGAGCTTGTCCATGGGCAACTCAAGTGCTTCTGCCAGCGCCCGCGTGCGCGCCTGCTGCGAGCCCTCTTCGGCGAGCAACCTGGCAAGTTGCAGGTCGGCATTTTTTTGCGCCATGTCCAGCCAGACACGGCGCTGTTCGCGCGGCTGATGGATTGCGGCCTGCTTGACGCCTGTCTGCTCGGACAAGGCGCTGATCAGGTCCTTGTCAATCTGCGCGCTGCACACCAGCGTGGGCGGCACGGGCACGTCAATGTAGTGCTGCGCGATAAAGGCTTCAAGAATCAGCGACTCGACCGACTTGGCGGCCTTGCGGCGGGCTGCCGGCTTGGCGGCGTCCGGCTCGGGCGCACGGTCAGTTTGTTCGGTAACGCCCTCATCGGCTTGCAGGGCGGCCAGGTCGCTGGCGTCCTGCACATGACTGGGAAAGTAAGGCCGATCGCCCAAGTGGCGACCACCACGCACCATGGCCAGGTTGACGCAGGCCTTACCGCCATGCACCTTCACGGCCAGGATGTCAGCATCCACATCGACATTTTTGCCGCCCAGTTCCATGGACTGCTGATGCATGATTTTGGACAGCGCTGCAATTCGGTTACGCAGCTCAGCGGCCTGCTCAAACTCCAGCAGACCGGCGTGGTGCTGCATCTTGCGCTCCAGCTCGGTGACGATTTCCTGCGTCTGGCCACGCAAAAAACGCTCGGCGTTGGAGGTGTCCAGCGCGTACTGATCGGCGCTGATGTGGCCCACGCAAGGGGCAGAACACCGCTTGATCTGGTACAGCAGGCAGGGCCGGGTGCGGTTGTTGAAGACCGTGTCTTCACAGGTGCGCAAGCGGAACACCTTTTGCAGCAGCAAGATGGTTTCCTTGACCGCCCAGGCGCTCGGGTAGGGGCCGAAGTAGTGGTGTTTTTTCTCGATGGCGCCGCGGTAATAGGCCATGCGCGGATAGGCCACGGCGGCCAGGGGGGCGTTGGCGGTCGGGGCCTGCGCGGCGGTGAGCTTTAAATAAGGGTAGCTCTTGTCATCCCGAAACAAAATATTGAAGCGCGGGTTCAGCGTCTTGATCAGGTTGTTTTCGAGCAGCAGCGCCTCAGCCTCTGAACGCACCACCGTGGTTTCCATGCGCGCGATGCGCGTGACCATCAGCCCGATGCGCGTGCCGCCATGGCTTTTCTGGAAATAAGTGCTGACGCGCTTTTTCAGGTTGCGCGCCTTGCCCACATAGAGCACACCGCCCTCAGCGTCAAAGTAGCGGTACACGCCGGGCATGGCCGGCAGCGCAGCGACTTCGCTGAGCAGTTGGGGGTCAAATTCGTGGGTTGGGGTCATGGTGGGTTGGCCGGTTGGCCTGGCCGCAGTCTTTTTGGTCGCGGTGGCGTATTGTGGACAATCCTGTGATGCATCGTCGCCAGTGGGACATTTTTTGCAAAGTCATCGATAACTTCGGGGACATCGGCATCAGCTGGCGCCTTAGCGCCGACCTGGCTGCGCGCGGTCAGCAGGTGCGCCTGTGGGTGGACGACCCCTCAGCCCTGGCCTGGATGGCACCCGATGGCGCCCCCGGCGTTGAAGTACGGCCCTGGGAGCAGGCCAGCGATGCCAGTGACCTGAGTGCTTTGCTTGCCGCCGCGCCGGGCGAGGTGCTGATAGAAGCCTTCGGCTGCGAGATTCCGCCTGCTTTTCTCGGGGTCTGGGCCGCGCAGACACCTATTGCGGGCCGCTGTTGGATCAATCTGGAATATTTATCGGCAGAGGCCTATGTGGAGCGCAGCCACGCCCTGCCCTCGCCGGTGCGGCTCGGGCCGGCTGCCGGTAGCACCAAATGGTTTTATTACCCTGGTTTTACGCCCCGCACCGGTGGTTTGCTGCGCGAGCCGGGCTTGGTGGAGCGCATGAGCGCTTTTGAAACCAATGCAGCCGAAGGCTGGCTGCTGCGCCATGGCCTGCAAGCCAGACCGGCCCCCGGCTCCGAGCCACTGCGCGTGTCCCTGCTTTGTTACGAGCCACCGGCCCTTGGCGCACTGCTGGCCGAATGGTCTACCCGCGGTCTGGCCGGACGACCGGTTGATCTGCTGGTCACAGCCGGACGCAGCGCCCAGGCCGTCAGGGCGGCGCTGGCGCGGCTGGGGGGTGACGCCGCGCGCTCCAACTGGCTGGGCATCACCTGGCTGCCGTGGCTCAGTCAGCAGGACTTTGACCAGCTGCTGTGGGCCTGCGATCTTAATTTTGTGCGTGGTGAAGACTCGGTGCTGCGCGCCGTCTGGACCGGCAAGCCTTTTGTGTGGCAGATTTACCCGCAAGACGACGCCGCCCACCTGCCCAAACTGGCGGCTTTTTTAAAACAAATAGGGGCCCCGCTGTCCCTGCAAGCCTTTCACGCCGCCTGGAACCAGACCGGGCAAAAGCTGGCCCTGCCCGATGCAGCCGGCCTGGCCGACTGGCAGACCCATGCCCGCGCCGCCAGGGCGCCGCTGCTGGCGCAAGACGATCTGACCAGCAGACTGCTGCATTTTGTGGTCAAAAACCGCTAAAATCAGAGGCTTTCGGGGAATTGGCGCTCTGGCTATCCGGACACTTTGCACCCCTAACTTGCCGCATCACTCAAGCAGCGCCCGCTGCGGCCCTAACTTCACATTTTTATGAAAATCGCTCAAGAAATCCGCGCCGGAAACGTCATCATGCACGGCAAGGACCCGATGGTCGTGCTGAAAACCGAATACAGCCGCGGCGGCCGCAACTCTGCCACCGTGCGCATGAAGCTCAAAAGCCTGATTGGCAGCTTCGGCACAGAAAACGTCTTCAAGGCCGACGACAAGATTGACCAGGTCATTCTGGACAAAAAAGATTGCACATACTCTTACTTTGCAGACCCGATGTACATCTGCATGGACGCGGACTACAACCAGTACGAAGTCGAAGCCGAAAATATGGGCGACTCGCTCAACTACCTGCAAGACGGCATGGAACTCGAAGTCGTGTTCTATGACGGCAAGGCGATTTCTGTCGAGCTGCCGACCAGCGTTCAGCGCGAAATCACCTGGACCGAGCCTGCCGTCAAGGGTGACACCTCCGGCAAGGTCCTGAAGCCTGCCAAGATCGCCACTGGCTTTGAAATCGGCGTGCCCATCTTCGTGGCCCAGGGCGATGTGGTCGAGATCGACACCCGCACCGGCGAATACCGCAAGCGCGTCTAAACGCTTCGTTCCAGGGCTGTTCAGGCGTCATGCCTGGCCGCCCGGCACGTCAAAGGCTCCTCGGCAAATGCCAGGAGCCTTTTTTATTGAGCCGGGCCTTGTGTGTGATCTGTACCGCTGAGCCGCCCGGGTGCAAGCTCGCTCGTTCACAATCAGCTCATGAAAAACACCCAAGATCTTTCTGAAGGCCGCCTGGCAGACGCCTGGGCCGAACTCCAGTCGCACTCCAATCAGGGCTATGCCCTGCACCCTGACGCTTACCGCCTGGCATTTGCCGACCCCGAGTTTTTGCTGCGCCGCGAAACACGCGGGCTGCGCATGCAGCTTGAAATGCTCAAGCCCGAAATCGAGCAACATGCCCAGGGCATCGAAAACACCATCGTGGTGTTTGGCAGCGCCCGCTTTGCACCCCCCGAAAAAGCCGACGAGGCGCTGGCCAAGGCCAAGACCAGTGGTGACGCGGCGGCCCTTGCGCAGGCCGAGCGGCAGGTGCGTAACGCCAAATACTATGACCAGGCCCGGCTGTTCAGCCGGCTGGTGGCGGCCTACAGCAAGGCGCGCCCGCCTGTGGAGCAGCTGCATATTTGCACAGGCGGCGGTCCCGGCATCATGGAAGCAGCCAACCGCGGTGCGCACGAAATGGGCATGCCCAATGTCGGCCTGAACATCGCCTTGCCGCATGAGCAGAACTCCAACCCCTATGTCTCGCCCTCGCTGAACTTCAAGTTCCATTACTTTGCGATGCGAAAGATGCACTTCATGATGCGCGCCAAAGCGCTGGTGGCTTTTCCGGGCGGCTTCGGCACACTCGACGAGTTGTTTGAAGTCATTACGCTGGTGCAGACCCGCAAGGCCAAGCCGGTGCCCATCGTCCTCTTTGGCAGCAGCTACTGGAAGCGCCTGTTCAACTTCGATGTGCTCATTGAAGAAGGCGCCATTTCGCCGGAAGACCTGGATTTGCTGACCTACGTGGACGAGCCGCAGGACGCCTGGGACGCCATTCGCAGCTTCTACGAACTGCAAGCCTGAGAGCTGCCCTGCCCCTAGTGCGGATGCTGTAGCGGCAGGCTTTCCTTGAGCCGCCACGCGGCGCGCGCACCACTTCCCACCGCCGCGCCGGCAAACCAGAACACGCCGGCGATGCCGATGACAGCGCCAGCCGTGCCAAACAACAGCGGCATCACCACACTGGAAGCGTTGATGGCCATCATGCGCAAACCCAGGGCTTCGCCGTGGCGCGCCTCGGGGGTGAACTGGTGCAGCAAGCTCATCACCATGGGTTGAACCATGCCCAGAGTCAGGCCCAGCAGCACGGAGCAAATGCCCATGGCCCAGGCGGTGGGCATCAGGGGGTACAAGCCGAACAGCAGGGCCGTGATCAGCATGGCCCCGCACAGCACAGCCCATTCGCGGATGCGGTTGGCCATCAGGGGCAGCAATATGCGGATCGCCGCCGCCGCCACGGCGAAGGCGCCCAAAATGGTGCCGATGACGGAGGCCGGAATGCCGTGCTCATGGCCCAGCACCGGCACCACAAAGGTGTGCACATCCCAGCACGATGACAGCAGCCAGTTCACCAGCATGAGCCGACGAAAGTCGGTACCGTTCATCAGGTCCCAAGCCTTCGGTGGCGTGCTGCCGGGCGCGGGCACGACGGGCGGCAACTCCTGCACACGCCTCAGCAGCCACCAGCTCATGATAGGCAACAGCGCCAGCACAAAGAAAGCCGCGCGGTAACCCGGCAGGCTACCAGGGGTGGTACCGGCGTGGTCGATCAGCAGGCCCGCAGCAAACGGACCAATGAAGTTGGAGATGGCCGGGCCTATCGACAGCCAGCCGAAGACCTTGCGCAACTCGAGCGCGCCACTGGCGGCCCGCCCTACATGGCGCTGCAACGCAATCACCGACGTACCTGTAGCGCCGCCGCTCAGCAAGGCGGCCAGACACAGCACCGGAAAAACCGGAAAAGCCACCGCTGCGCCCGCACCCACCACCGCCGCCAAGACGCTCAAACCGACCGGGCGCTTGAGCCCGTGGCGGTCAGCGTAACGACCCGATGGCAAAGCAAGAAAAACCTGCGTCAGCGCAAACAGGGCAAGCAGCACACCGACGGCCGCCGGGCTGTAACCCTCCCGCAGCGCCAGCAGGGGTGCCGCCATGCGCATGCCTGCCATGCAGGCGTGCAGGAAAATTTGCGCCAAAATGATGCGCGCCAGTTCCCGGCTCATGGATACAAAGCTCTAAAAGGCCCCGGCTTCACAGGCTCAGTCATCGGTGTCCAGTGAGGTCATGGGAATCAAGCGGGCTGAATCCAGTTCGGGCAGTGCCTCGACTTGGCGCAAGGCCTTGCCCATGACGCGGCTGCGCTGCTCGGCGCTGTTGAGGGTGTTGAGCACCGTCTCGGTCTGCGACTTGACCTTGGCCAGCACGTCGCCGAATTTTCCGAACTCGGTCTTCACGGCGCCCAGCACCTGCCAGACTTCGCTGCTGCGCTTTTCCAGCGCCAGCGTCCTGAAACCCATTTGCAGCGAATTGAGCATGGCCAGCAAGGTGGTCGGGCCGGCCAGCACCACGCGGTGGTCGCGCTGCAAGGACTCCATCAGCCCGGGGCGGCGCAACACTTCGGCGTACAGGCCCTCGGTCGGCAAAAACAAAATGGCGAAGTCGGTGGTGAACGGCGGCTCGATGTATTTATCGCCGATGGATTTAGCTTCCAGCCTGATGCGCAACTCCAGCGCCTTGCCGGCCACTTCGGCCCCAGGCGCGTCAGCGCGCTGCTGAGCGTCAAGCAGTCGCTCGTAGTCTTCGTTCGGAAACTTCGCGTCAATCGGCAGCCAAAGCGGCTCGCCCGAGTCACTACGCCCAGGCAGCTTGATGGCGAAATCGACCACGCTCTTGCCGCCCGGGCGGGTGGCAATTTGCGCGGCGTACTGATCCACCGTGAAGACCTGCTCGAGCAAGGCGGCAAGTTGCGCCTCACCAAAAATACCGCGCGTCTTGACATTGGTCAGCAAGTGTTTGAGGTCGCCCACACCCTGTGCCAGCGTCTGCATTTCACCCAGACCCTTGTGCACCTGCTCGAGCCGGTCAGCGACCTGCTTGAAGCTTTCACCCAGCCGTGTCTCGAGTGTGGCCTGGAGTTTTTCATCAACCGTGGCCCGCATCTCGTCGAGCTTGGCGGAGTTGCTGGCTTGCAGCTGCGCCAATTGCGCCTCGAGTGTTTGCCGCACTTCGGCCATGCGGCGTGCATTCGATTCGCTCAGGCCCGACAACTGCAGGCTGAGCGTGTCCGACAGGCTTTTTTGCAGCAGCGCGAGTTGCTGGCCAAAAGCGTCAATTTGCGTGTTCTGGGTGCGCGCCACATCGCCCGACTGCGCCAGCAAAGCCTGCTGAAAAATCGACAAGCCTTGCGTGAGTTCGGTGCGGGTGTCGCGTGCGCTGGCTTGCACTTCGCTGCGCAGTTCGCGCTCCAGCCGTTCGTTGGCCGCGGCCAGAGAAGCCAGTTCCGCGAGCATCCGGGGGTCGCCAGTTGGCTGCGACCGTGCGGACATCAACAGGACCAGCAACAGCACCACGCTGGCCAGCGCCAACCCCAACAAGGACCAAACCAGAACGTCCGACATGAAACTCCTGCGTGTTAAGTCCGCGCCAGCACAGCGGGGTTCAGCGGTGTAGGCGGCGGCTGGCCGCAGGCAAAGGCGATCAGGTTGTCTGCCGCCAGATTGGCCATGGCCAGACGCGTAGGAATGCTGGCACTGGCGATGTGCGGTGTGAGCACCACGTTGGGCACGTCCAGCAGGCCGGGGTGTAGCATCGGCTCGCCTTCAAACACGTCCAGGCCGGCGGCAGCGATAGTCTTGTTTTTCAAGGCCATGGCCAGGGCCACATCATCCACAATGCCGCCACGCGCAATATTGACCAGCGTGGCGGTGGGCTTCATCAACGCCAGTTCGGCCGCACCGATGGTGTGGTGTGACGCCGCCGAATAAGGCAGCACCAAAACAAGGTGGTCGGCGGTTTGCAGCAGCTCTTCCTTACTGACGTAGCGCGCTTTGCAATCGGCCTCCATGCCGGCTTCGAGTCGTGAACGGTTGTGATAAATGACCTTCATGCCAAAGCCATGCGCACCACGCCGGGCAATGCCCTGACCAATGCGGCCCATGCCCAAAATGCCCAGCGTGGCGCCGTGAATGTCGGCACCGGCAAACATGTCAAAGCTCCACTTGGTCCAATGGCCGGCGCGCAAAAAGTGTTCGCTTTCGGTGATGCGGCGGGCCGTGGCCATCATCAGTGCAAAGCCAAAGTCGGCGGTGGTTTCAGTCAGCACATCGGGCGCGTTGGTGGCCAGCACGCCGGCCGCCGTCATGGCGTCCATGTCAAAGTTGTTGTAGCCCACCGCCATGTTGGCGCAGATTTTCAGCTCCGGGCAGGCAGCCAGCACCTCGGCGTCAATGCGGTCACCACCCGTGGTGAAAGCCGCCTGCTTGCCGCGCAGCCGCTCGGTCAGCTCGGCTTTGGACCAGACCGTGTCGGCCTGGTTGGCTTCAACTTCAAAGTACTTCGACAGGCGTTCAAGAACCTCGGGAAACACGGCGCGTGCCATCAGAAGCTTAGGAAGACTCATTCGGGGGTCCAATTCAAAAACCAAAAAAATTCAGGCAATAAGGGCATCAGGCAGCAAGATTCAGCGAAACCAGATGAAGCTCATGATCACGAACAGCGGAATCAAAATCGCGCCAGACCAGGCCATGTAGCCAAAGAAACTGGGCATCTTGATGCCACGGTCTTCTGCAATGGCTTTCACCATCAGGTTGGGCGCATTACCGATGTAACTGTTGGCACCCATGAACACGGCGCCCGCAGAGATGGCCACCAGCGTGGGGGCCAGCGTGGTCATCAGTGTGGCGGGATCGCCGCCAGCGGTATTGAAGAACACCAGGTAAGTAGGAGCATTGTCCAGGAATGAACTGAGAAGGCCGGTGGCCCAAAAATACATCATGGGGTCCGGCTGACCGTCAGCCCGGGTGACGGCCGAAACCACCGCACCAAAAGGTCCGTTCAAACCCGCCTTGAGCATGGCAATCACCGGGATGATCGTGAGAAAAATGCCGGCAAAGAGCTTGGCCACTTCGAGCATCGGGCCCCAGGAAAACTGATTGTCTGAATGCACTTGTGCCGAGGTAATTTTTAAAGACAACAAGGTCACACCAATCAGCCCGAGGTCGCGGACCAGCCCGGGTAGTCCGACCTCTGTGCCCATCACGTTGAAGGACACCGGAGACTTCCAGAAACCGCTGATCAGCACCAAAGCAACCACGACGCCAAGCAATAAAAAATTGACCGAGCCGTCAAAACCAAAGCCTCGGGTGTCAGGCGTTGGATCGACCTTCATGACGCCCTCGCGGCGGAAAAACCAGGTGTCAATCACCAGAAAAATCGCCAGCAGGCTTCCGATGAGAAAACATGTTTCGGGAAGAATATGCTGGGCCGTCCAGAAAAAATCGACACCTTTCAAAAAGCCCAAAAACAGGGGCGGGTCACCCAAGGGGGTGAGTGATCCACCGGCATTGGAGACGATGAAGATGAAAAATACGATCACATGCGCCTTGTGCACGCGGTTGTCGTTGGCACGGATCAGCGGGCGCAGCATCAACATGGACGCACCCGTGGTGCCCATGAAACTGGCCAGCACGGCGCCAATGATCAAAATTCCCGCATTGAGCGCTGGCGTGCCATGCAGGTTGCCGCGAATGTGAATGCCACCGGCCACCGTGAACAAGGCCGTCAGCAAAACAATGAAGGGAATGTATTCGGCCAGTAGCGCATGCACCAGACTGACACCGGCCGCAGAAGTGCCGAAGACCACGGCAAACGGTATAAAAAATGACAGCGCCCAGGCAGCTGAAATTTTTCCGTAATGATGATGCCAGAGGCCGGGTGTGGCAAGCGGCAAGACGGCGATCGACAGCAAAATCCCCGCAAAAGGAACACCCCACCAGGCAGACAGTTGGCTGCCGTCAAATTCAGAGGCAATGGCAAGTGAGGGCAAGAGGCAAATAAACCCGGTAAGGGTCAGGCGCTGCAGGGCTTTCACGAATATCTCCTTAATTTTGTACCGCTTGCACCGTTGCAAATGCGATCGCGGCAAATCCAAGCGTGACAATCTACGAGCTTAACCTTTGGGGCCTACTGAATGTCGAACACCTGCCGCAAATATGCCAGGTACTTTTCGTCGTCGCACATGGTCTTGGAAGGCGTGTCTGACAGCTTGGCCACCGGCTGGCCGTTGCAGCGCACCATCTTGATGACGATCTGCAGCGGCTCGTAGCCCAGGTCGTTGGTCAGGTTGGTGCCGATGCCGAAAGCCAGCTGACAACGCCCCTTGAACTGCCGGTACAGCGCGATGGTTTTGGGCACTGTCAGGCCGTCACTGAAGATCAGCGTTTTGGTGCGCGGGTCCACGCGGTTGGCGCGGTAATGCGCGATCACTCGCTCGCCCCAATCGGCCGGGTCGCCACTGTCATGGCGCGCGCCGTCAAACAGCTTGCAGAAATACATGTCGAAGTCGCGCAAAAACGCGTCAAGGCCATACACGTCGCTCAGAGCAATGCCCAGGTCGCCGCGGTATTCGCGGGCCCAGGACTCAAAGCCGAACACCTGGCTGTCGCGCAGCCGGGGCCCGAGCGCCTGGCAGGCCTGCAGGTATTCATGCGCCATGGTGCCCAGTGGCGTGAGGCTGAGCTGCATGGCAAAAAGTACGTTGCTGGTGCCGGCAAACTGCCCGGTCGCGTCAAGGCCCAGGCGCACTGTCAAGGTGCGCAGCACCTCTTCGTGCCAGGCCCGGCTGAAGCGCCGGCGCGTGCCGTAGTCGGCAATCTTCAGGTCGGTCAGGCCTTCGCCTTGCAACTGCCCGATCTTGACATCCAGCCGCTTACGGCCTTCTATGAAGTCCGGCAGCTTTTGGGCGTTGCGAAAGTAGACCTCGTTGATGATGGCCAACACCGGAATCTCAAACAAGATGGTGTGCAACCAGGGGCCCCTGATCGACACATCAATCTCGCCGGAAGGCAGCGCCGTGACAGTGACGTATTTTTCATTGAGCCTGAACAGTCCCAAAAAATCCACGAAGTCACTTTTGATGAAGCGCATGGACCGCAAGTACGCCAGTTCGGCATCCTGAAACCGCAGCTGGCACAGCGAACGAATCTCGGCACGGATTTCATCGGCCAGCGGCGCCAGCGGGCTGACGCCGGGGCTGGCCGCATTGCGACACTGAAAGCGGTACTCCACCTGCGCACCCGGAAACTGGTGCAAGACCACCTGCATCATGGTGAACTTGTACAGGTCGGTGTCGAGCAGGCTGGTGATGATCATGACGGGCTTGGCGACGCCTTTAAGGGCGGTCGCTGCAGCAACAACAAGAGGCCGGAAATACGACGCCTGTCAGCCGAGGAAATCGACTTCAAACAGCAAGGTGGCGTTGGGCGGAATCACGCCGCCAGCACCACGCGCGCCATAGCCCAGCGCCGGTGGAATCACCAGGCGACGCGTGCCGCCCACCGACATGCCCTGAACGCCCTCATCCCAGCCCTTGATCACCTGACCGGCGCCCAGTCCGAACTCAAACGGCTGGCCGCGGTCTTTGCTGGAGTCAAACTTTTCGCCCTGCACACCGTCGGTGTAAAGCCAGCCGGTGTAATGAACACTCACAGCTTGGCCCGCCTTGGCAATGGCACCAGTGCCAAGCACGGTGTCTTCATATTGCAGGCCGGAGGGGGTGGTGGTCATGGTCATGACAAAACGCTTTCAGAAGAAAAAAGAAATGAAAAAACGGGCTCATTGGCCCTACAAACGCATGCCAGAACAGCCGGCGCTGACGAACCCCTGACTTTACCCGCAACCAGGGGCTGAGGCCTCAGGCCACGAAGGTGGTGAATTCGGCCGCGCTCACCCGCGGCGTGTGAAAAGTATTGACCAGCGCGGACGGGTCTGCATAACCCAGCGCCATGCCGCAGACCATCATCTCGTTGTCGCCCGCACCAATGTGCGGCAGGATGATCTTGGCAAAGCCGTTCCACGCCGCTTGCGGACAGGTGTGAAGGCCATGGCCGCGGGCCGCCACCATGATGCTTTGCAAAAACATGCCGTAGTCGAGCAGGCTGCCGCGGCCCAGGCTGCTGTCCATGGTGAACATGAGGCCGACCGGCGCGTCAAAGAACCGGAAGTTGCGCTGGTGCTGAGCATGCATCTTGTCCTTGTCGCCCTTGCCGATGCCCAACAGGCCGTACAGGCCCCAGCCGTTTTCACGGCGCCGGTCAATGTAGGGCGAGATCCATTTTTCGGGGTAGTAGTCGTAAGCCTCTTTGTACTCGGCGGCCAGATCGGGATTGGCGCGTATCGCGTCATGGGCGGCGCAGACCTTGTCCACCAGCGTGTCACGGCTGGCGTCTTGCAACACATAAACCTTCCAGGGCTGGGTGTTGACGCCCGAGGGCGCGCGACTGGCGACATCGAGCAGATGCATCAGCGTTTTGCGCTCGACCGCGTCAGGCAAAAAAGCGCGCACCGACAAGCGGCTGGTGATGGCCTGGTCCACGGGGTTCACGCCTTGGCTGGCAGCTGTGTTCATACGGGTGACTTTCTACAAGTGATGGGCGGACGAGGAGAGCGCGGCGCGCCTTAGCGCAAGCGCACTTCCATGATCTCGAAATCAAGCGCTTCGCGGTAGGTTTTTTCTTCGCGCAGTGCCAGATGCAAGAGTATTTTGGCGGCATGCGCTTTGACCACGCGGGGAAACAGCACGCCCACAGCCACCATCGGAAAGCCAGCCCAGAGGTAGCCTGACCAGGCCAGTGCTGTGCCAATACCAATGACCGGCAGCGCCAACCCCACCACAAAGAGGCGGTGCCGGATGTATTTCTGGGCTCGCTCAGGGTTGACGATCAGGTGCAAGCGGCCGGCCGGCAGGCCTGAACAAAATTCTTTGTGCGGCAGCTCGACCTGGGTGCCGCTGGCTGGCAAAACACCTTCGGCCGGCGTGCTTGGGTTTGTCTCGTTCATGGATACTTTTTTGGCTTGTTGCTGGCAATCTTAGGTGGCTGCCAGCGCCAGCGCCGGCAACAGGGCCGGCGGCAGCGGCAACGGCCGGCGCGTGCGGCGGTCCACGTAGACATGCACAAGGTGGCCCTTGGCCGCGCACAGCGGATTCTCGTCAGCACTTTGGCCGGCAAACAGCGCCACCTCGTAGCGTACGCTGCTGGTGCCCACATGGGCCACGCGGATGCCGGCTTCGACCGGCTGCGGAAAGGCCAGCGGCGCAAAGTAGTTGCACTGCGTCTCGACAACCAGCCCCATGAATTCGCCGGCATGGATGTCGAGCGCGCCCTGCCCGATCAAAAACCGGTTCACAGCCGTGTCAAACCAGCTGTAATAAACCACGTTGTTGACATGACCGTAGACGTCGTTGTCAGACCAACGCGTGCTGATCTGGCAAAACACCTTGTAGGCACTGCGGGCTTCGGCGATGGGACGGGTCATGTTAGGGCTAAAGGGTGGCGGCTGGCATGCCTTGAACAGGCCCTGATTCTGCCAGCCCGGGCCGCCAGGACTGCCATCGCTCCCAATAGGTCAGCGCCACCCGGTAGGTGTTCATTTGCACCTGCACGGTGTCATCAATGTTGACGCCATAGCCACCGGCCATGGCAAAGGCCAGGGGCACGCGGCGTTGCCAGGCCCATTCAAAAACGCGTCGGTCGCGCGCCTCCAGGCCGTCAAAACTCAAGCTCAATCGCCCCAATCGGTCGCCCTCAAAAGGGTCTGCGCCCGCCAGGTAAATCACCAGCCCGGGGGCAAATCGCCGGTCGAGTTCGTCCAACGCATTTTCAAGTGCCTCCAAATAGGCAGCATCGGTGCAGCCGTCGGGCAAGTCCACGTCCAGATCACTGACTTCCTTGCGAAAGGGGAAGTTCTTCTGGCCGTGTAGGGAAAGCGTAAAAACACTGGCATCGTCCCTGAAGATGCTGGCGCTGCCATTGCCCTGGTGGACATCCAGATCGATCACAGCCACCCGCAGCGGCGCGCGCTGCGGGCCGTGGTGGCGGTTCCATTCGGCTTGCATCAGCCGGGCCGCGACAGCGGCATCATTGAAGACACAAAAACCTCCGCCTTGGTCTGCGCTGGCATGGTGCGTGCCGCCGGCCATGTTGGCGGCCACACCGGCTGGCCTGTTTTGCGCCCCCGGCTGTAAGCCCAAAGCCACCCGGGCGGCCGCCACCGTGGCGCCCGCCGAGCGCCGTGAACGCTCGACCATTTCGGGGCTCCACGGAAAGCCGATCTCGCGCATGGCTGCCGCCGGCAACTGCCCGCTGGTCACGGCTTGGATATAGGCCGGGCTGTGCGCCAGAGCCAATTCACCGTCGCTGGCTGCTGGCGCCTCGTTGGTTTGCACGTGCGGCAGCTCCAGCGCCACCCGCTCGCGCAAAAGCGCGTACTTTGCCATCGGAAAACGATGGCCGGCGGGCAGAGGCAATACAAAGTGGTCTGAGTAATAGGCTTGCAATGGGGGCCGCAATTAAATGGGTGAATCTGCAGTGGCACTTCTAGGCGAGCCAAACTGATTGTGGCCTGCACACTAAGCTCTGGTTCCCTCACGGACAAGCGGACTCGCGGCTGGCGTGCATCAGGCGGGAACTAGAGGGGCGCCCCTAATATGCTGCACCGCAACAAAATCAGCTTGCAAAGGCTCGGGTATTCCCTATACTTCGATCCATGTTGCAGCGCAGCAATCGATGAGGTTCTTTTACTTCATTCAGCCGTGCAACTACCTATTAACACTAACTGGAGATTTGAATATGTTGACCGCTGAACAAGTTATCGCTTCGCAAAAAGCCACCGTCGAAACCCTTTTCGGCCTGACCAACAAAGCCTTTGCCGGCGTTGAGAAACTGGTTGAGCTGAATGTCCAGGCTTCCAAAGCCGCTCTGGCCGAAACTGCTAACCAAACCCAGGCTCTGATGGGCGTGAAAGACGCACAAGAGCTGCTGGCTCTGCAAGCTGGTCTGATGCAGCCCCTGGCTGAAAAAACCGCCGCTTACAGCCGTCACCTGTATGACATCGCTTCGGGCACCACCAGCGAATTCAGCAAGGCCGTTGAAAGCCAGGCTGCCGATGCACAAGCCAAGTTCATGAGCCTGGTTGACGGCGCTGCCAAGAACGCGCCTGCCGGTTCCGAGACTGCCATGGCTGTCATGAAAAGCGCTGTGGCCGCCGCCAACAACGCATTCGAATCAGTTCAAAAAGCTGTCAAGCAAGCCAGCGATATGGCTGAAGCCAATTTCCACGCCGCCAGCAACACCGCCGTGAGCGCTGTCAAGGCACCGGCCACCAAAAAGCGTTAATCCGCTTCGAGTTGTCTCCTCGGGTTCCGTCAGGCCTTGGTGCTTGCAGACCCGTTAAAAACCCGCTCTTGAGCGGGTTTTTTTTCGGCTTATCTACCCTTTCAGCGCTGCGCCACCGCCGCACTGTCCAGACGCGCACGCAGTGCCGGCAAAGCCGCCAGCATGGCGGCGCGGCCGGCTTCTATGGCCTTTTGGCGGGCTGAAAAATCAGCGCTTTTCAGACCCGCCTGCGAAGGCCGCACAATAATGTCGGCCTCCCTGAGTTCGTGCACATTGATGCTTTTGCCCATGATGGAAAACGTCTGCAGCAAAATCTGCAGCGTGTCCTTGGTGCCGCCGTCTTCCGGTGGCGACGAAATGTCCACCGCGATCACCAGCTCGGCGCCCATCTGCCGCGCAAAGCGCACCGGTACCGGGGCGACCAACCCGCCGTCCACGTAATCGCGGCCATTGATTTTCACGGGCACAAAGATGGCCGGTACAGCGCTTGATGCGCGCACAGCCGTACCCGTGTCGCCCCTCTGAAACATGACCGCCTGCCCGTTGCCCAGGTCCGTGGCCACCACGCCCAGCGGGATGCGCATATCTTCGATCAGCCGACCGGCAACCGCTTCATTCACGAAGCGCCCCAGCGCATCGCCCCGAAAGACGCCGCGGCCCACCAGCGGCAGCATCCAGTCGGTGATGGCCGCCTCTTCAATGTTCAAGGCAACTTTTTGCAACTCTGCACTGGACTTGCCGCTGGCATACAGCGCGGCCACCAGGCTGCCGGCAGAGGTGCCGACCACATACGAAGGCCGCAAACCGGCTTCTTCAAGCACCGCAATCACGCCCACATGCGCAAAACCCTTGGCTGCCCCGCCGCCCAGCGCCAGGCCAATACGGGGAGGCCGCTTGCTCACGGTTGGTACAGCCTCAGGCGCAACCGGCGCCGGACCACCCGGTCCGGCGCAGCCGGCCAGCAAGAGCACAAGACCAGCCATCCAAACGGCCAGCGGGCCCGCCCCACGCCGTGCCGATGCCGGGTGGCCGGGAGCGACTGCTCGGCGGGCATCGTTTGTCAAAAGCTCTTCAAAGCTATTGAGAACTATTCGCGTTTGCATTACACTGACCATCATCGTGACTTCACTCTTCTTTTCAAACATGACCCCAAACACTGTTTCCGCCCGCTTGGCCGCCATCACCCTGATGCTGCTGAGCGGCGGCGCCGCTGCGCAAGAGCAGGTGCTCAACCTGTATTCTGCCCGTCACTACCAGACGGATGAGGCGCTTTACAGCAATTTCACCAAAGCCACCGGCATCAAAATCAACCGCGTGGACGCGGACGATGCCGGCATTCTGGCCCGGCTCAAGGCCGAGGGCGCCGCTTCGCCGGCCGACGTGATTTTGCTGGTGGACGCCGCCCGGCTGGGCAAAGCCGACATTGACGGCCTGTTTCGGCCCATCAAATCAGCTCCTCTGGAGGCGGTGATTCCGGTCCAGCTGCGCGCCAAGCCGGGCGCTGAAGGCATCACCTGGTTTGGTTTTTCGACCCGTGCACGCGTTGTCGTGTACGACAAGCTCAGGGTTCAGAAGAGCGATGTGGACACTTACGAAAAGCTGGCCGCCCCCAAAAACAAAGGCCTGCTGTGCACGCGTTCAGGCTCGCACCCCTACAACCTGTCGCTCTTTGGCGCGGTGACCGAACATCTGGGTGAGGCCAAGACCGAGGCCTGGCTCAAGGGGCTGGTGGCCAACATGGCGCGTCCACCCAAGGGCGGCGACACCGACCAGATCAAAGGCGTGGCCAGCGGCGAATGCGGCGTGGCGCTGACCAACAGCTACTACCTGGCGCGCGTGATGCGCTCTACAGCACCTGAAGACAAGGCCATCATGGAGAAAGTGGCTGTCATTTTCCCGAACCAGCAAAGCTGGGGCACGCACGTCAATGTGGCCGGCGCTGCGGTCGCAAAACACGCCAAAAACGTTGGCAACGCGGTGAAGTTCATGGAATACCTGGCCAGCCCGCAAGCACAGATGTACTTTGCAGAGGGCAACAATGAATGGCCGGTGGTGGCCAGCATGAAGATCAACAACCCGGCCCTGCAAGCCATGTCGGGTGGCAGTTTCAAGGCAGAAAATATACCTGCCAGCGTGATCGCCGCCAACCAGACCCGGGTGCAACAGATGCTGGACCGCGTCGGCTACAAATAAGCAACTGCGCTGCCCCGTCAGCCCGGCACCGTCAGGTGGCCGGGCTTTTTCATGCGTGATAATTCAGGCTTGATTGACGTTAACGTCAATCGCAGCACTTCGCTCTATTCACCGCTTCAACGCTTCACCCCCAAAGGATCAATCATGGACATCGCAGGCAAGGTTTTTATCGTCACAGGCGGCGCATCAGGCTTGGGCGAAGGCACAGCCCGCATGCTGGCAGCCAACGGCGGCAAGGTCGTGATTGCCGACATGCAGGTGGAAAAAGGCGAAGCCATTGCCAAAGAAATCGGCGGCGCATTTGTGAAATGTGACGTCAGTCAGGAAGCCGACGGCCAGGCTGTGGTGGCCAAGGCCGTGTCTCTGGGCAAGCTGATGGGCCTGGTCAACTGCGCGGGCATTGCCCCGGCTGAAAAGACCGTTGGCAAAAACGGCGCCCATTCGCTGGCGGTTTTCAGCAAGACCATCTCGGTCAACCTGATCGGCAGCTTCAACATGATTCGTCTGGCCGCTGACGCCATGAGCAAGAACGAGCCCGAGTCCACCGGCGAGCGCGGCGTGATGATTTCCACCGCCTCGGTGGCAGCTTACGACGGCCAGATCGGCCAGGCCGCCTACAGCGCCTCCAAGGGCGGCGTGGTAGGCATGACGCTGCCGATCGCCCGTGACCTGGCCCGCAACGGTATCCGCAACATGACGATTGCCCCCGGGATTTTCGGCACACCCATGATGTTCGGCATGCCGCAAGAGGTGCAGGATTCGTTGGCCGCCAGCGTGCCGTTTCCGTCGCGTTTGGGCACGCCGCTGGACTACGCCAAACTGGCCCGCCACATCATTGAAAACGAGATGCTCAACGGCGAAGTGATTCGCCTCGATGGCGCCATCCGTCTGGCTCCTCGCTGAAACAAGGCCCTTGCTGGTGGGCTTGAAGTCTTTAGCCTTCGGACTCTACAGCGCCGCCTCGCTGGTGCTGCTGGCGGGTTGCGCCGCGCCTTCGGGCTTGGTTTACACGCCGCCCGTCCAACCCGAGGCAGCCACCGCTTACAGCGCCAAACCGGGCTGGGCAACGCGGCGTTTTTCAGTGGCTGCGGCCAACCCGCTGGCCACCGACGCGGGCTACCAAACCCTCAAAGCAGGCGGCTCCGCGGTAGATGCCGCAATAGCCGTGCAGATGGTGCTCGGCCTGGTCGAGCCACAGTCCAGCGGCATCGGTGGCGGTGCTTTTTTGTTGCACTTCAACGGCCGCGAGACCCAGGCCTTTGACGGCCGTGAAACCGCGCCGCAAAGCGCTACGCCCGAGCTGCTGCTGGACGCCAAGGGCAAGGCCCTGCCCTTTCACGAGGCCGTGGTCGGCGGTCGGGCGGTGGGCGTGCCCGGCACCGTGCGCATGCTCGAGCTGGCGCACCGCCAGCACGGCAAACTGCCTTGGGCTGATCTTTTCGCACCCGCCATCACACTGGCAGAACAGGGCTTTGCGCTCAGCCCGCGCCTGCACGGCTTGCTGGCCAGCGACCCGCACCTGAAAAAAGACCCGGTGGCCGCGGCCTATTTTTATGACGCCAAAGGTCAGCCCTGGCCGGTCGGGCATCGACTGAAAAATCCGGCACTGGCGGCCGTGCTCAAACGCATCGCCGCCGAAGGATCCAAGGCCTTGCATGAAGGCGATATTGCCCGGGCCATCGTCAACAAGGTGCGCCAGCACCCCACCAACCCGGGGCAGCTCAGCCTGCAAGACATGGCGGGCTACCGCGCCCTCACGCGCGAAGCGCTGTGCCACGACTACCGGGCGCGTGCCCGTGATTACCGAATTTGCGGTATGCCGCCGCCGAGTTCCGGTGCGCTGGCGCTGGGTCAGATTCTGGGCATCCTGAAAAATACAGCGCCCGCAGACGGGCCCAACCAACTGGCCCAAGGCCTGCCCGACGCCGCGTGGCTGCACCGCTACACCGAAGCCTCGCGACTGGCCTTTGCTGACCGCGCGCAGTATGTGGCGGACCCGGACTTTGTCACCCCGCCCGCCGGCCGCTGGCAGAGCCTGCTGGCGCCAGACTATATGGCTGCGCGCGCACGGCTGATCGGGCCGCAGAGCATGCAGACCGCCACACCCGGGACACCCGGCGCGGCGGTGAGCCGCTACGCCCCGATGCCCGAGCAGGCCGAATACGGCACCAGTCACATCAGCATCGTGGACGCCCACGGCAACGCGCTGGCCATGACCACCACCATCGAAGACGCCTTCGGCGCGCGCCAGATGGTGCGCGGCTTTTTGCTCAACAACGAGCTGACCGACTTCAGTTTTGAGCCCGCTGACGCGCAAGGCCGGCCCATCGCCAACCGCGTGCAAGGCGGCAAGCGGCCACGCTCGTCCATGGCGCCCACGCTGGTGTTTGACAAGGCCAGCGGCGAATTGCTGATGACCGGCGGCAGCCCGGGCGGTGCACTGATCATTCATTACACGGCCAAGCTGCTCTACGGCACGCTCGAATGGGGGCTGAATGCGCAGCAAGCCATTGACCTGCCCAATTTCGGCTCGCTCAACGGCCCAAGCCTGCTGGAAGCGCAGCGTTTTCCCCCAGCCACGCTGGAGGCATTGCGGGCGCGTGGTGCGAAGGTGCTGGAAATCCCCATGACCAGCGGGCTGCAGGCGATTGAAAAAACGCCGCAGGGCTGGTTCGGCGGCGCTGACCCGCGCCGCGAAGGCGTGGTGCTCGGCGACTGAGCCGGCCGACGCCCAACATGGTGGGTGTGATTAAATCGTGACTCACTTTTCGCACCCATGGCCATCCCCCAAACATTCATTCAGGAACTCCTGGCCCGCGCAGACGTGGTGGACATCGTCGGGCGTTATGTCCAGCTGAAAAAGGGCGGCGCCAACTTCATGGGCCTGTGCCCTTTCCACGGCGAAAAGTCGCCGTCATTCTCAGTCAGCCCATCCAAACAGTTTTACCACTGCTTCGGTTGCGGCAAAAACGGCAACGCCATCAGTTTCCTGATGGAGCACGGCGGCATGACCTTCATCGAGGCCGTCAAAGACCTGGCCCAGCAATACGGCCTGCAAGTGCCCGAGGACGATGTCAGCCCGCAAGACCGGGCGCGCGCAGCGCAAATGCGCGAGCAGCAGGCCACACTGTCCAGCGTGCTGGAAAAAGCCGGCGCGGCCTACATCAAGCACCTGAAGCACTCGCCGCGCGCCATCGACTATTTCAAGGGCCGCGGCCTGTCGGGTGAGATCGCCCGCACCTTCGGCCTGGGCTACGCGCCCGAGGGCTGGCGCAGCCTGGCCAGCGTGTTCGCTGACTACAACGACCCGCTGCTGGTGGAAAGCGGACTGGTCATCACCGGCGAGCCGGTTGAAGAAAATGCCGCCGGCGAAGCCAAACGCTACGACCGCTTTCGCGACCGCGTGATGTTCCCCATCCGCAACGTCAAGGGCGAATGCATCGGCTTTGGCGGGCGCGTGCTGGGCGACGACAAACCCAAGTACCTGAACTCGCCGGAAACGCCGGTGTTCAGCAAAGGCCGCGAGCTGTATGGCCTGTTTGAAGCGCGCAGCGCCTTGCGCGAACACGGCTACGCACTGGTCACCGAAGGTTACATGGACGTGGTGGCGCTGGCCCAGCTGGGCTTTGCCAACGCCGTTGCCACCTTGGGCACGGCCTGCACCGCCGACCACGTGCAAAAGCTGTTTCGCTTCACCGACGCGGTGGTCTTCAGCTTTGACGGCGACAGCGCTGGCCGCCGTGCGGCTCGCAAGGCCCTCGAAGCCGCCCTGCCCTTTGCCAGCGATGTGCGCAGCGTCAAGTTTTTATTCTTGCCGGCCGAGCACGACCCGGACAGCTACATCCGCGAACACGGCACCGAGGGCTTTGCCGCCATGGTGAAGCAAGCCGTGCCGCTGAGCCGCTTCATGCTCGAAGCCGCCAGCGAAGCCTGCGACATGCTGACCGCCGAGGGCCGCGCCCATATGGCGAGCAATGCGCGTGTGCTCTGGAGCCTGCTGCCCGATGGCGCGCTCAAGCGCCAGTTGCTCGCCGAGATTGCCGACCAGGTGCAAATTGACAGCCGCGAGTTGTTGCAACTTTGGCAACCCGCCGCCAGCTACCAGGGCAAGGCGCGCGGTGCGCGCAGCCCCGGCACGGGCGGCTTCAAGCCGGGCGCGGGGCAGACGCCCGCACGACATGCCCCAAGCCAGGCGCCCGGTGACTACCCCGACTACCCGGGCGCTGACAACGGCGACTATGCCAGCTCGGAGCCCTATTTGGATGGCAATTCAGTACCGGCTAGCGGGGCGCCCCCTGAAGCATGGGCCAGCCGCAAGGGCCGCTATGGCGTGGACACCGCCAGCAGCAGCCGGCCGCGCCGGCTGGCGGGCCGCATCCTGCCAGCCAGCCGCGAAGACCGCGTTTTGCGCGCCCTGCTGACCGAGCCGCAAGCCTGGGACAAGCTCAGCCCCGGCGAACATGCGCTGCTGTCGGGCTTGCCGGCCCCGCACGGACCGCTGTTTGTGTGGCTCGAAAGCCAGCTGCACGAACACGGACCGCAGCCCTGGGCCGCCCTGCGCGAAGGATTGCGCGAGCACGCGTACGAAAACTATGCAGTGAGCCAGCTATCGCAAATACCCGAAGGCATCGAATCCGACTGGGACGAAGTCCGCAGCATCCTGGCGCAACTCAACCGCGTAGCCAGAGACACAGAAATGCAAGACTTGGCCCTGCGCGCGCCCGGCGACCCGGCCGCCATGGCCCGTTACCGCGAACTGGCCGCGCAGCAAAAAAACCGCTAAAAAACCCGCTGCCCCCCCCCGCCGAAGAGCCCGCCACGGCGACCCTGCATGCACAAAAAACAGGCATCAGGG
>JBIKHR010000134.1:0-7627 GCA_044362035.1 Polaromonas sp.
GCCCCACAGTGCGGGCCGGTTCGGCCAGCAGCGCTGTGTGCAGCTTGATCTCGTTGGGACAGGACTCGGGCAGCAGCGCCAGTTCGGGACGCTGTAAAAACAGCCGCAGGTAATCGTCGGTGGGCTCCAGCCAGCCGCGGGCGTTGCGCTGGAGCTGGTCAAAACCGCTGGAAGGCCAAAAATTTTGCATGGACGCGATGGTCGCACAAACCGGCCTGACTAACCGGCGACATGGCCGTGCCTCAAGGTGCGGCGGCAGGCTCGATCAGCCGGACTGCAAACGGATTGGCCTGGCGTGTGTCCACCGTCACATGGACTGCCCGTACATCAGTGGCGCCAGGCACCTCAAGCCGGGTGAGCTGGCGCAGGGGCTTCTTGCTCCACACAAAGGGCTGGTCAAAACGAAACACGTGGCTGTCACCATGAATCAGCAAGACGGGGATTTTGGACTCAGCAACCAGTGGCAACAATGTCTCGCCAATCGTGGCACGAAAGCCCGATTGGGCCGGAAAGTCTTCCCACAGGCTCTTGGACTCAAACACATCGGCCTGCATGGCCAGCACCAGAGCTTTGGCCTGCGACTGACGGGCTGCAGCAAAGGCCTCGCGGATCCAGGCCACGTTGGCCTTTTCGCGCTCAAAAAACTCGGCCACGGCACGCGGGTCCCGCACTTCAAAGTTGTTGTTGCTGCCCACAATGTGCAGCGTGGCAAACACCACGTCCTGGTGCGTCCAGCGCTGGTTTTCAACATAGCGGGCAAAGGCCGGCATCAAGGCCGACTGGTTGAGCACAGGCAGTGGCTGCTTGCCCAGCGACAAGCCCGGTTTGTAAAACGTGGCGCGCAGGGCCTGCAGTCGCTCCAGCGGGTCATGGCCGCCGTTGTTGGCGCGGTGGCAGTCGGTCCACTCGTTGTCGCCCGGCGTGTACACCAGGGCGCTGTCAAACAAGCCAAAAAATCCAAGCTGAATCCGGGACTCTTCGTCCGAGCAAAGCGTCGAGCCGGACTTGAAGTCGCCGATGTGAATGGAGAAACCGGGGCGCTCCCGGTTGATCGCCGCGATCAGCGACTTGTAGGGCGCATGACCCTGCGCGGACTGGCCATAAGGCAGGTCACCCAAGGCGACAAAACTGAAAGGCTGGGCCGCTACGCCACCAGCGGCAACGCACAAAAAGATGCTGATTAAAAGGTGTTTGCAAAATGAATGGCAGGGAACTGTCATGTCCAATGTCCTTTGTTGAAGATCAGCGCCATTGTTCTGCGCCCGCATGTCCATGCCGTGACAGTTGGGAAGGCTGGTGAAGCCCGGGCACTCACCAGGGCAGCGTCTGGCCTTTGTAGTCCACCAGCGCGCCGCTGTGCCCCGGGCTCAAACCAACCAATGCGCCCAGCAGGTCGGCCGCTGCCTCGGCTGGCGGGCGCACGCTGAGGCCGGTTTTGGCAAAGGGCTGCGACAGCGCGGTGGCGATGGTGCCCGGGTGGATGGCCACGCACAGCGCCTGCGGATTGCGCCGGGCCAACTCGATGGCAGCGGTCTTGACCAGCTGGTTGAGCGCGGCCTTGGCTGCGCGGTAACCGTACCAGCCGCCCAACGCGTTGTCGCCAATGCTACCGACTTTGGCCGATACAAAGCCGGCCACGCAGCGACCCTGCCGGGGCAAGAGCGGCAAGAAATGCTTCATGACCAGTGCCGGGCCGATGGTGTTGACAAGAAACACCTGGCGCAAGTAATCAGGATCCAGGTGCGCCCAGCTGCGCTCAGGCTGGCCTGCTGCGCCGTGCAAAAAACCGCTGGCCACGATCAGCAGGCGCAGCTCGGCGCCCTCAGCTTCGCACTGCGCCGCCACCCAGGCAGCAGCGTTTTCAAGGCTGGCTTCGTTCTTGTAATCAATGGCCGGTTGCGTGCTGCGGCCCAGCGCCAGCACGCGGTCGATGCCCTGCGATCCGTGCGCTGCCAGCGCCTGCACCAGTGCTGCGCCCAAGCCGCCGCCGGCGCCAATTACCAGGGCCAGGCGGGGTTTGGCAGACGGTACTGTGGCAGCGGTGTCGCTCATACCTGCCTCAAGACTCGTCGTCCAGCAGGCGCACGCGCACGCTCTTGCCCTTGACCTTGCCGGCGCTGAGTTTTTGCAAAGCCTCGTCGGCAATGCGCCGGTCCAGCGCGACATAGGTCGAGTACTCGTTGACATTGATCTTGCCGACCTGCTCACGCGTGAAACCGGCCTCGCCCGTCAGCGCGCCCAGCACATCGCCAGCGCGGATTTTTTCCTTGCGACCGCCGACAATCTGCAGCGTCACCATGGGCGGCACCAGCGGCTCCTGGCTGGCCGGCGTCAGGTCTTCGAGCTTGTGCCACTCGGACTCGGCGTTTTGCAGCTGCTCGATGCGCCCGACCGCGCCCATCTCGTTCATAGACGCCAGGCTGATCGCCCAGCCCTCTTCGTCGGCGCGACCGGTGCGGCCGATGCGGTGAATATGCACTTCGCTGTCGGGCGTCACGTCCACGTTGATGACCATCTCCAGCTGCGAAATGTCCAGCCCACGCGCGGCCACATCGGTGGCCACCAGCACCGAGCAGCTGCGGTTGGAAAACTGCACCAGCACCTGGTCGCGCTCACGCTGCTCCAGCTCGCCGTACAAGGCCAGCGCACTGAAACCCTGCGCCTTCAAGACCTGCACCAGTTCGCGGCACTGCACCTTGGTGTTGCAAAACGCCAGCGTGCTGGCCGGGCGGTAATGGTTGAGTACTTTGGAGACCGTGTGCAGGCGCTCACTGTCCCGCACCTGGTACCAGCGCTGGCGGATCTTGCTGGCGTTGTGCTGCGCCTCGACTTTGACGGTCTGCGGCTGGCGCATGAACTGCTGGCTGAGTTTCGCAATGCCTTCGGGGTAGGTGGCTGAAAACAGCAACGTCTGCCGCTCAGGCGGGCACTGGCGCGCCACTTTGGCGATGTCGTCAAAAAAGCCCATGTCGAGCATGCGGTCGGCTTCATCGAGCACCAAAGTGTTGAGCGCTTGCAGGTCCAGATGGCCGCGCTCCAGGTGGTCCATGATGCGGCCGGGCGTGCCGACCACGATGTGCGCGCCGTGTTCCAGGCTGGCGTTTTGCCCACGCAGGGCCACGCCACCGCACAGGGTCACCACCTTGATGTTCTCTTCGGCCCGCGCCAGACGGCGGATCTCCTGCGTTACCTGGTCGGCCAGCTCTCGCGTCGGGCACAACACCATCGCCTGCACCGCAAAACGCCGCGCATTCAGGTTGGCCAGCAGCGCCAGCGCAAAAGCCGCGGTCTTGCCGCTGCCGGTCTTGGCCTGCGCAATCAGGTCTTTGCCCAGCAGCGCAATCGGCAAACTGGCCGCCTGGATGGGCGTCATCTGGGTGTAGCCGAGCAGTTGGAGGTTGGCCAGAGCGGCAGGCGTCAGGGGCAGGCGGGCGAAATCGAGGGGAGCGGGGGAGGCAGTCATGCGAGGATTATCGGGCTTGGGTGTTTGAAGACGTCACCCAACAGTGCTAAGGTTTGCCCCAAGGCTTTCCAACCCAAAGGTTTTCATGACAGTTTTTGATTTTGATTTGCTGGTGATCGGTGGCGGCAGCGGTGGCGTGCGGGCGGCGCGCATGGCGGCGCAACGCGGCGCCAAGGTCGCGCTGATTGAAGCGCAGGCCATGGGCGGCACCTGTGTCAACGTGGGTTGCATTCCCAAAAAACTTTACAGCTACGCCGCGCATTTCGCCGAATATTTTGAAGAGTCGCATGGCTTTGGCTGGGTGGGTCCGGCGCCCGTGCTGGACTGGGCTGCGCTCAAAGCCAACCGGGCGCGGGAGATCACCCGCCTCAACGGCATCTACCTGCAACTGCTCAAGGGCGCGGGCGTGCAGGTCATCGAAGGCTGGGCCTCGCTGGTGGACGCCCACACGGTGGCCGTTGGTACGCAGCGCTACAACGCAAAAAATATCTTGATCGCCACCGGCGGAAAACCCAGCGTACCCGACATCGCCGGGCGCGAGCATGTCATCACCTCCAACGAGATTTTTGACATTGACCCTTTTCCGAAACGCCTGCTGGTGGTTGGCGGTGGTTACATCGCATGCGAGTTCGCCTCGATCTTCAAGGGCCTGGGCGCGCAACTCACGCAGCTGTACCGCGGCGCGCAAGTGCTGCGCGGCTTTGACGAAGAAATACGCGGCTTCATCGCGGCCGAGATGCGCAAGGCCGGTGTGGACCTGCGGCTGAACGCCGACGTGGCCGCCATCGTCAAAACCGCCAGCGGGCTACAGGTCACGCTGCAAGACGGCAGCAGCCTCGAAGTCGATGCGGCGCTCTACGCCACCGGCCGGGTGCCGCTGGTTGAAGGGCTGGGTCTGGCGGCGCTGGACATCTCTCAAAAACCCGACGGTGCCATCGTTGTCAATGACTATTACCAGACCTCAGTGCCGCATATTTACGCCGTGGGCGACGTCACCGCGCGCATCCAGTTGACGCCAGTGGCGCTGGGTGAGGCCATGGTGGTGGTGGACCACCTGCTGGGGGCCGCCGCCGGCAAAGCGTCGCGCAGCATGAGCTACGACTTCATTCCGACAGCAGTGTTCACGCACCCGAACATCGGTACGGTGGGCTTCACTGAGGCCGAGGCGCGCGAGCGTTTTGGCGCTGTGCGCGTATTCAAAAGCGAGTTCAAGGCACTCAAGCACACGCTCAGCGGCAGCAGCGAGCGCACCTTCATGAAGCTGCTGGTCGATGAAGCCTCGGACCGCGTGGTTGGCCTGCACATGGTGGGCGCCGAGGCCGGCGAGATCGTGCAGGGCTTTGCCGTGGCCATGAAAGCCGGCGCCACCAAAGCCGTGTTTGACAGCACCATCGGCATTCACCCGACGGCGGCCGAAGAATTTGTGACCATGCGCGAACCCGTGAAAGCCTGAACCAGGACCGAGCCCATGAAACCCGCACCCTACCTGCCCGCCTTCATCGCGCCCACGCGCCACACCAACGCCGCCGATGCGTTGGCCCAGGTGCAGCTGATTTACAGCCAGCAGATCGCTCATCTGCGCGACTGCATGCAGCGCTACGTGGCCGGCGAGACCCTGCCCGGCCGCGTGCGCGCCTGCTACCCCTTTGTGCGCATCCACACCACCACCGTGGCGCGTGCCATTCTGGAAACACCGGACATTGAACAACTGAGCTACGGTTTTGTGGCCGGTCCGGGCCACTTTGAGACCACCCTGACCCGGCCCGAACTCTACGGCACCTACTACCTTGAGCAGTTCAGCCTGCTGCTGCAAAACCATTCGGTGGCGCTGGAGGTGGGCACCAGCACGCAACCGATCCCGGTGCATTTTTCATTTGCCGAGCGCGACCACATTGAAGGCAGCCTGAGCGCCGAGCGCCGCCTGCTGATGCGCGACGCCTTTGACCTGCCAGACCTGGCCGCCATGGACGACGGCATTGCCAACGGCACTTTCGAAGCGCGCCCCGGCGAGCCGCAGCCGCTGGCCCTGTTCACGGCCGCACGCGTTGACTATTCGCTGCTGCGCCTGCGCCACTACACCGGCACCTCGCCCGACTGGTTCCAGAACTTTGTGCTGTTTACCAATTACCAGTTTTATATCGACGAGTTCGTGCGGCTGGGCCATGAAGAAATGCGCCGGTCCGATAGCCCCTATGTGGCCTTTGTCGAACCAGGCAACGTGGTGACAAGGCGCGCCGGTTTGCCCGCCGAGGCCGGTGACGCCTTCGGCCTGGCACCACCGCGCCTGCCTCAAATGCCCGGCTACCACCTGCTGCGCGCCGACCGCAGCGGCATCACCATGGTCAACATCGGCGTGGGCCCGGCCAACGCCAAAAACATCACCGACCACGTGGCCGTGCTCAGACCGCACGCCTGGCTGATGCTGGGCCACTGCGCCGGCTTGCGCAGCAGTCAGCAACTGGGCGACTACGTGCTGGCCCACGGTTATGTGCGTGAAGACCATGTGCTCGACGAAGAGCTGCCCCTGTGGGTACCGATTCCTGCGCTGGCCGAGATCCAGATGGCCTTGCAGCAAGCCGTCGAAGATGTCACGCATCTGCAAGGGCCCGAGCTCAAACGCATCATGCGAACCGGCACCGTGGCCAGCACCGACAACCGCAACTGGGAGTTGCTACCAGCCAACCAGCCGCAGCGCCGTTTCAGCCAGAGCCGCGCGGTCGCGCTCGACATGGAGAGCGCCACGATTGCCGCTAACGGCTTTCGCTTTCGCGTGCCCTACGGCACGCTGCTGTGCGTGAGCGACAAGCCGCTGCACGGCGAGATCAAGTTGCCCGGCATGGCCGACCATTTCTACCGCGAACGCGTGGACCAGCACCTGCGCATCGGCATCCGGGCGCTTGAACTTCTGCGCGACCAGGGCAGCAGCCAATTGCACAGCCGCAAGCTGCGAAGTTTTTCAGAGGTGGCGTTTCAGTGAAACTTCGGGGGAAATTGTGCCAACCCGAGTTCAACTAGCTTGAAGCACTGGTGGTCATGGCCGCTTTAAGGCAGCGGGCGTAGTTTTCGTACGCAACAGCTTTGAGAGTTTTTTCAGCCATGCCGCGCTTTGCCAGGATTTCAACGACTTCGCGAAGATGAGCGAGTTTGTCGATGACCGCGCCTTGAGGCAAACCGTCTTCGTCCGTACCGAACATGACATGGTCCGGACCCAGTAAATCAACCATGCGGATAATTTCACTGGCGTAGCCATCGAGCCCGCCCCCACCGAACGAAGCGCCCAGAGCCCAAAGGCCAACAGCCCCGCCCCGAGCTGCTATCTTCTTGGCGTATGCCTCACTCAAACCCCGCGACATGTAACCACGCTGAGTCCAGGACTGTTCAGTTTTCGTCACGAAACTGTGCGACCACACCATGGGCTTGCTGGAGATCTCCAGCGCATGGTCAATCGATGCGCCGGTGGAGTGCGCCAAGTCAACCAACATGCCTTTGTTGTTCAGCTCTTTGACGAGTTGCTTGCCGAAGCTGGAAAGTCCGTTATGAACTGGGACTTCGGTCTGGAGATCGCCGACCGGGTTTTGAACATAGTGCACAAGTTGGACATGTCGCAGGCCCAGGTCGTAAGCCGACTGAAGACCGTCCAGGCGCCCCTCCAGGAAATCAGCGCCCTCACTGGTCAGAACCACATAGGGTTCTGAGTTCAATGATGAATCAAAGTCCTTGACCGTTTTTAAGATCTTCGCGCCGTTTGCGGACAAGTACCGGATGGCGGTGCTCATCTGGCGGTCGAATGATGCTTTTAATTCACCATTGCCAATAGCGCGAGCCTGCTCGATTCCCCTGGAAGTCACTCGAAGAAAAGGGCCGTCCGGCACGATGGTCCAAGACAGCAGACTCACCCCCGACTCCCTCATCAGCGCGCCCAATGTCGCGGCAGAGGCTTCATTCTTACGGAGTAATCCCAAGTGGTTGTGAGCGTCTGCAATCGGGACCCGACTTTGTGAGTTGGCCGCCCCGAAAAGTGAGAGGCACGCAGCAGAAAGCAAGACCGTTCTTCTCTTCATTGTGTTTCTACCTTTCAATGCTGGTGCGCGGTATGGCCTGCTTGGATGGATCCCCGCTTTAGGCGTCCGGCAAAGCCAGCTGAGTTGGCTGACGTTTTTCGAT
>JBIKHR010000135.1:0-7578 GCA_044362035.1 Polaromonas sp.
TATGCAGCCCTCCAACTGAGCCGCTACCAGTGCTTAAGCTGCAGAGGGCTGGGGGCTTGCACACGGTAGACGGTGCAATGGTGCCATTCGACTATTGCCATAAGTCGGTATCCTTTGAAGTCCCATCTCTCGCAGAAAAACCGCCGTTGATGATCCTAGTTCATGGGGGCGCGGGCAAGGACGGCGGAACGATCTTCGCGGCAGAGTCGTTTCGCTCGAAAGGTATGGCAACGTTAGTTTTTGATGCGTTTCAGATGAATGGCTTTACTCAAGGTGCGCAATTTTTTGCGAGCAAGGTCAGCAATGAGGCTCGCCAGCGCATGCTGTACGCCACGGCGCTTGGCGCCTACGAATGGGCATTGCGACAGGACAAGATCGACAACCGCAGAATTCTTTTTTATGGCTTGTCCAATGGCGGAACCGTTGTGGCCAACCTCGCCGCCGTTGTGGACCCTAAATATGTCATTGCGCTATTTGCAGAAGGTGCGCCAAGCTTAGGCCTCGGGCTACCAGACGAGCTAAAAGCTCCGCTCAAAATGGTGTTCGGAAAGCTCGATAACTATGCAGGTCGATCAATCGACGAGTTCATATGGCTGCGCCAAGAAAGCTGCGCCGGAAACGTTGTCCGATTTAATCATCCAAAAGGGAACTCGATCACCTGTAATCCATTAAATCCCTACTCGAGTGTCAACCCCAAGCCTATTGATTGGTATCAAGCTCAAAAGGCCAAAGGGGCCGACATTGATCTCTGGTGGCTCGAAGATACAGCTCATGGGGTTTTCAGCGGCCCGATCAACAAGAGGATGATCACCTATGGGGAAAGCGATCATCGCTTTGCTTGGGTTGGTGGAACGCCTGCAGCCCGCACCAAATTTCTGAATGATGTGGCTGCCTTGACCAAACGGTAAGCTTAGACCAACCGCTCAGCGGCTATCGCCGCTGTCTGTATCTGGCTTCATCGTAGATATCGCAGGCACGGGCAATGGCGTGTTTTAGGCTGGCTTTGCCTGTTGTCTTTCTGTGCCAAGTTCCGTTGGCTAATTTAAAGCGGCATTGGTAAAGCAGACTGCGTGTACGACGGTACAAAATGACCTCGCCGTCACGCATGTGCAGCAGCGTCGGATGCGCTGCATTCAACTGAGCAAGTTCAGTCGTTGGCGTCAGCTGGAGTTTGTGTAATTCGCCGCGGAACTTAGCGGGACTTGGATAGCAAACTTGAGTCTGTTTCAGTTGATCCATGACAGATCGTGAAACTTCACAGTGGCCAGTGTGTACTGATCGTAAACACAGTGCAAGTTAGCGTACGGCACAAACAAAAACACCGTAGTGCTTGTGACACTACGGTGTTGAAATGGTGGCCTGGGGCGGAATCGAACCACCGACACAAGGATTTTCAATCCTCTGCTCTACCGACTGAGCTACCGGGCCAAGCCGCGAATTATATATCAGCGAAAGGCCGGTTTTGGCGGTCTTCAGGCTGAGCGTTTGCCGCGGCTCAGGTCCACGCCGAGTTGCTTGAGCTTTCGGTACAGGTGGGTGCGCTCGAGCCCGGTCTTTTCGGCCACGCGGGTCATAGAACCGCCTTCGCGGTGCAGGTGAAATTCGAAGTAGGCTTTTTCAAACTCGTCGCGGGCGTCGCGCAAGGGCTTTTCCAGCAGGAAGCTTTGCGTGGGCTTGGGGCTGGTGTCTTCCACCACGGCAGCAAAAACGCTGACGGCGCCCTGCACGTCGAGCCCGGACGACAACACGCCGGTTTGAACGCCGGCGACTTTGCGCACGGCCAGTTTGGCCAGGCCGTTTTCAACGGCCTGCAGCAATTTTTGCAGGGTGATGGGTTTTTCAAGAAACGCCATGGCGCCGATCTTGGTGGCTTCAACAGCGGTGTCGATGGTGGCGTGGCCGCTCATCATGATGACCGGCATGGTGAGCAGACCGGAAGACGACCACTCCTTGAGCAGCGTGACGCCGTCGGTGTCGGGCATCCAGATGTCGAGCAGAACCAGGTCAGGGCGGGCGCGGCCGCGGGCGAGTCGGGCCTGTGCGGCGTTTTCAGCCAGTTCGACCTGATGCCCTTCGTCGTTGAGGATTTCGGACAGCAGGTCACGGATGCCCAGCTCGTCGTCCACCACCAGAATGTTTGCCATTGAATTGCCGCCCTTAGCGTTGCTATGCCACCACCGCGAATGATAACGACACTTGGGCCCCCTGCACGACTCCATCGGCCACCCGATTGGAAATATCGATACGGGCACCGTGTTCGTCGGCTATTTTTTTGACCACGGCCAGCCCCAGGCCTGTGCCTTTGGCCTTGGTGGTGACATAGGGCTCAAATGCGCGCTTCAATATATGGTCGGGAAAGCCCGCGCCGTTGTCGCGCACGATCAAGCGCACGCGGCGGGCGCTGGTTGAGTATTCGGTTTTCAGCGTGATCTGCACCGGGTGGCCGGCCGGCTGCCCCTCTTGCGCATCCTGCGCGTTTTGCAGCAGGTTGTGCATCACCTGGCGCAGTTGCTGGGCGTCGCCGCGGATGGACGGGGCCGCCGCATCCAGCTCGACGCGCACCGGCAGGCTGGCGTCGTTGTCATACAGCTGCATCACGTCGCCCACCAAGGCGTTGAGGTCCAGCGGCTTGAGCTCGGCCGTCGGCAGGCGGGCGTAGTCCCGGAAGTCATTGACCAGCCGCTTCATGGCATCCACCTGGTCCACGATGGTCTTGACCGACTTGGTGAGCATGGCTTGCTCGGTGGGTTGCAGCTTGCTGGCGAGTTTCATCTCAAGTCGCTCGGCTGACAGTTGAATGGGTGTGAGCGGGTTTTTGATTTCGTGGGCCAGGCGGCGGGCCACTTCGCCCCAGGCTTCTGCGCGCTGCGCCGAGACCATGGCCGAGACATCGTCAAACACCAGCAGGCTTTCATCGGTGCCAGGCATCTTGGCGCCGCGGGCGATCAGGGTGACAGCGCCGTCTTCGGCGCCGGCCGACCCGCGGTGCAACTCGAAGGTCTGCTGCCAATGCTCCAGGTTGTGCGCCGCGTTTTCAGCCAGATAGCCTTCGAACTGGGCCTGCACGCCGCGCCCGAACACATCCAGGCCGGGCACTTCGCTGACCATCTTGCCGTGGTACTCGGCCAGCGACACCCGCAAAATGCGCGCCGCGCCGGGGTTGCTGGAGCGGATGCGGCCCTGGCTGTCGAGCACCAGAACACCGGCCGTGAGGTTGTCCAGAATGGCTTGCAGGTTGGCGCGCGCGGCATCGACCTGACTCATGCTTTGCTGCACGGCCGAGCGGGCGTCAGAGAGTTGCTGGGTCATGTCGGCAAACGAGCGCGTGAGGCCGCCCAGTTCGTCGTTGCTGTCCAGCACGGCCTTGGGCCGCAGGTCGCCGCGCGCCACCTGGCGCACGCCTTCGGCCAGCAGCAGCAGCGGCCGCGCCAGTTGCGTGCCCAGCAGCACAGCCAGCAGCACGGCGCCGAAGACCGCCAGAAACAGACTCAGCGTGAGTGTGCCGATGTACATCTTGCGCAGCCCGCCGCGGGCCAGCGCGCGCTCCTGGTATTCGCGATTGGCTTCCTGCACGGCAATCGCGTTGGCCACGAGGTCGGGTGGCAGGTCTTCAGCGACCTGTAAAAACCGATCGGTGCTGGTCAGGCCGAAGTTTGAGTCACTGACCAGCGCCAGCGCCCGGATGCGGGCCTTGGCCGGGACAGCGCCCGCCGCGCCGGGCAGCGTTTCTTCCAGGCCTTCAATTTGGGTGGCCACCCGCTGGCTGCGCGCCAGCCGGAGTTGCTGCGGCGAAGGCCGGTCGGGCTGCAAGATAAAGCGCGACTGGCCGGCGCTGGCAATCAGCTGGCCGGAGGCGCTCCAGAGCACCAGGTCTTTGACGCCAATTTGCTCCCGCAGACGCTCCAGCGCCAGGCTGGGCGAGGGGTCGTTGGCTTGCGACAGCTGGGTAGCGGCCTGTTTGGTGCGGCTGCCCAGGTCGGCAGCCAGGGTGTCCAGCGTGACGCGGCCCAGGTTCAGGCCGGCGGCCAGCGCGCCCTCGACCTTGACGTCAAACCAGCTTTCGATGGAGCGCGAGACGAATTGGTAGGACACCACATAAATCGTCAGACCGGGAAAAAGGCCGACCAGCGCAAAAATGGCAGCCAGCTTGAGCAGCAGACGGCTGCCGAACTTGCGCTGGCGAAGCCGCATGAAAAGCCGCAACACAATCCAGCTGATGGCCACCAGCAAGACCGCCGCCACGGCGATGTTCAGGCCGAACAAGATGGCGTAATTGCGCTCATAGAGCTCACGATTGCCGGTGGCCAGCGTGAGCATGAAAATCAGCACCAACCCGAGCACCACCATCACGCCGAAGCCCACACCCAGAGTCCAGCGAACAGCGCGGCTGTAGCGTGTCGAGCCGGGCTTGTGCAGCCAGCTCACTTGAGGCCCTCGCCGGCAGGACTGTCTTTGACCGGCTCGGCCGGGCGGGCGGCTTGCAGCGTCATTTTCTGGGTGCTCTCGATCGCAATCGTCCAGTCACGCTGGCCCGCCACGCCGATCTGAAAAGGTCTGGGCAACTGGGACAGGTCGAGCTTGAAGCTGAAGACCAGGCTGTGGTCTGCGCCGGGCCGGATGTCAGCGAGCTCGGCGACTTTCCAGCGGGCCACGCGCTGCACCGCCGACAGGGCTTCGGCCAGGGTGTCGTAGTTCTGGTTGAAGGTGGCGCGCAGGCTGCTGGCGCTGCCGACGAGGCCCGAACCGATGTTGACCCGCCAGCGCCGCGTCAGCGGCTGGTAGGCCAGCCGGATGGTGCGGGAGGCGGCGGCCACACGCAGGTCTGTCCAGTACCAGCGGTCCCGCAGGATCTCGACCTCGAGCACAAAAAACAGGGGAATGCCTTTGAGCAAGGCATCCTCGACCACGTTGGGCAGCTCAAAGTCTACGTTGGCGCTGAGGTAAATGCCGTCTTCGGCGCTTTGCGTCCGGAGTTGCGTCAGCTGGGCGGTGGCAGCGTTGGCGGCCCCGGCAGCGCGGGCCGCGGGCAGCGCCGCACACAAGGCGGCCAGCAGCAAGGCAATGAGCAGCAGGCCGCTCAGTCTAGAACGCTTCGCGCCGGCCTCAATCGGGACGTTTTTCCAGCAGTGCGTAATAAAAACCATCGTACTCACGAAGTAAATTGTCCGGGAATACCGGGCTTGTCGCGCCGCTTTGGGGCAGCAAATGCCCGGGCGATGGCAGCAATAGCGCGTCAGTGTGGTGCATAAGAAACGTTTCGATCTGTGCCTGACCTTCGGCCCTGAACACCGAGCAAGTGCAGTAGAGCAAACGTCCGCCCGGGCGCACCAGCGGCCACAGAGCCTCAAGCAGCCGTTTTTGCTGGGCCGCCAACTGCGCAATATCGCCCGGGCGGCGCAGCCAGCGCACATCGGGGTGTCGGCGCACGATGCCCGAAGCAGTGCAAGGCGCGTCGAGCAGGATGCCGTCAAACAGCCGGCCGTCCCACCATGCGTCGGGCTGGCCGGCATCGGCCGCTTCAATGCGGGCCTGCAATTGCAAGCGGGTCAGGTTGTGCGTGATGCGCTGGCAGCGCTCTGCATCCATGTCGAGGGCCAGCAGCTCGGCGTCGGCCAGCTCCAGCAAATGCGCGGTTTTGCCGCCGGGCGCAGCGCAAGCGTCCAGCAGGCGCAGCGGCTGACCGGCTGTGGCTTGCAAGCCGTCCAGCAGCAAGGGGGCGGCCAATTGCGCACCGGCGTCCTGCACCGAAAAATGCCCTTCGACGTAGCCCGGCAATCGCGTCACCGTGCCCGCACCGGCCAGCAAAATACCTTGTGCACCGACAGGTGCCGCCTCGACGCCAGCCGCTTGCAGGGCCAGCAGGTAGTCAGCGCGTGTGGTCTGCCGGGTGTTGACGCGCAGGGTGAGCGGCGGACGGCTGTTGTTGGCTTGCAAGATGGTTTGCCAGGCCTCGGGGTGGTCTTTGCGCACGCTGTCCACCCACCACTGCGGATGGTTCCAGACTGCCTGGGGTTTGCGTTCGCACACGGCCAGCAGTTCGGCCCGCTCACGCAAAAAACGCCGCAAACAGCCGTTGATGAAGCTGGCCTGGTGCTGCGTTGCTTCGTCCTGCTTGGCCGCTTCCACGGCCTGATCGACCAGCGTGTACGCGGTGTACATCGATTCATCGACTTCCGACGCCAGCGCCAGTGCCACGCACAGCAGCGCATCGGCTTCGGGTGGCGGTGGCCGGCTCGCCAGTTGCTGGCGCAGCGCTTCAGCGCGGCCCAGCCAGCGCAGCGCATGAAAGCCCAGCGCCTGCACGCCTGGGCGCAAGTGCGGGGAAACCCGCTCGAGTTCGGCCGTCATGGAGCGGCCGGCCCGCACGGCCAGCAGCAAGGCCGCCGCGCCCTGCAACTGCCGCCACAGCGGCGTCTGCGCAAACGCAGGCTGCGACGGCGACGTTGCGCGGTCGGCGCCCTTAAGCACTGCTTGGGCCCAGTTGCAGCGCGACAGCCGGCGCAAAGCCGAACAGCCGGGCCAGCAAGAGCGTGGGGAACTGCACTTGGGCAGCATTGAATTGCGCAACCGCCACGTTGAAGCTCTGACAGGCAAAGGCCAGACGGCTTTGGGTGGCACTCAACTGCTGGGCCAGCTCGCGCAGCTTCGGGTCTGCCTGCATGGCCAGCGTGCTGACGTCTGTCCAGAAATGATCAAACTGGTCCTGCAGGGCTTGCTCGGCATCCGTCAGCAGCTTGACCAGGCGCCCGCTGCTGGGCTGGGAGCGCAGCGCGTCGTTGGCACCACTCACGGCGTTACGCGCCTGCATCAGGGGCAGCATAGCCTGCGGGTCGTGCTGCAGGTACTCGCCTGCCACTTCGACCAGCCTGAGGATCAGGTCATGCCGGTCTTTGAACTGGAGGTCGATGGCCACAAAGGCATCGGCGATGAGGTTTTTCTGCCGCACCAGCCGGTTGTAGGCGCCAACGCCCCAGAACACCAGCAGCGCCAGCAAGACCAGCAGGGCGATGGAATTTGTACTCATGAATAACTTTGTGTGTTTTCTGTAGCGGGCCGGAGCCCTGACTTTAGCTGACGCGGGGGCGGCATAAAAAAAGCCCCACGCCGTTTCAAGGGCGTGGGGCTTAGGCTGTGGCAGGCCCTCAGCTCAGGGCGGTATCAGGACTGGCTGTCAGCGCCTTCGCTGGTCTCAGCCGGCGACAGTGCTTCGAGTTCAGCGGCTTCGGTTTCGGCAATGGCGCGGCGCTCGGCGTCGTCCATCTGTTCCTTGGCCTTGCGTGCCTGGTGGTAAGCCATGCCGGTACCGGCAGGAATCAGACGACCGACGATCACGTTTTCCTTCAAGCCCCGCAGCTCGTCTCGTTTGCCCATGATGGCCGCTTCGGTCAGCACGCGCGTGGTTTCCTGGAAGGAAGCTGCGGAGATGAACGAGTCGGTGGACAAGGAAGCCTTGGTGATACCCAGCAACAGGTTGCTGAAGGTCGCCGGGATCTTGCCGTCGGCGCGCAGGGCGTCGTTGGCGTCCAGAATGACCGAACGCTCGACCTGCTCGCCGGCAATGTAGCTGGACTCGCCGAC
>JBIKHR010000136.1:0-7563 GCA_044362035.1 Polaromonas sp.
GTTGATTGCAGCCGGCGTGCAGGTGCCTGCGCTGGGCGAGTCCGCAACGCCAGTGGCTCACCCCGGGCGCGTTGCGCTGGAGGGCTACCCGGGCTTGTTGGCGCGCGAGTTGCTGGGTCTGCCCCTGCGCAGTTACAAAAATGATACCAAGGCACTGCAGACCCCCGAACGCCTGATTGCCCGCAAGGACATGCTCACCGCACTGGAGCTTGGTCAGACGCGGCTGGGTTTGCGGCTCAAGCTCACACACGCGCAGCGCGACCGCCTCATTGACGACGCTACCGGCGATTCACTGGACGCCGTACTGTGCCTGATGCAGGCCGCCTGGGCCCGCAGCCAACACGAGGCCGGACATCCGCGCTTTGGCTTGCCGGCGGTGGTGGATCCGCTCGAAGGCTGGATCGTCACGGCTTGAGACCCGTCCGGCGCACAATGCGGCTTGGTCAGATAAGGAATCAGGATGCGGTGGCGAAAATGGTTGGCAATCGGCGCGCTGCGCAAGACGCAGTTGTTCAGGCAATTGACGGCGCTGTGGTTCATGCTCAAGGATCCGCGCGCGCCCCGTGGCCCCAAAGTGCTGGCTTTTGCCGTGCTGGCCTACGCCCTGAGCCCGATTGACCTGATCCCCGACTTCATCCCTGTTCTCGGTTTACTCGATGACCTGATCCTGCTCCCGCTGGGGGTGGCGTTGGTGATCTGGCTGGTGCCGGCTTTCCTTTGGCAGGAGATGCTGGTCAAGGCCGATCGCTTTCAGGGCCGTTTGCCCAAGATGCTGACCGGGCTGCTGCTGGTCTTGCTGGTCTGGGGGCTGGTGATTTGGGCTTTTGCGTGGTGGCTGATCTCGCTGATTGTCAACGCATGAGGCCCTGCCATGGCCTTCGCACCCTGGCCGGCTGGTGCTTCTGGCTGCTCGTGCCGGGTGTCGTCCTGCCGGTACTGCCGGTCGCAGCGCAGGTGCTGTCGGCACCTGTCATGCCGGCCTGGGCCGGCGTGGTGACTCATGTGGTCGATGGCGACACCGTGTATGTGCGTCCGCTGTCAGGCGGCACCGCACGCAGCGTCCGTGTGCTTGGCATGGATGCGCCAGAGATCTGTCAGGACGGCGGTCCTGCGGCGCGTGACGCCATGCAGGAGCGCGTCTTCCAACGCCGGGTACAGGTGCAAGTGCAGGGCACAGACGATTACGGCCGCGAGCTTGGCATCGTTTATCTAGGCCCGGAAGATATCGGGCAGTGGATGGTTCAGCGCGGCTACGCCTGGTCATACCGTTTCCGGAAAAATCCGGGGCCGTATGCGCAATCAGAGCATCACGCAAGGGTTCTCGGGCGCGGCGTTTTTGCGGCGCCGGCTCCCGAAAACCCGCGTGACTTCAGACGCCGTCACGGCCCCTGCCCGCGCTAGGGCGCAGGGCGTGACAACGGCGCAGACTCAAGGGCGAACGACGATGTCGTTGCGCAAGGAGCGCACGTTCTTGCTGCTGCGCGCGATCTGCTCTGCCTGGTTTTTCTCGGCGGCGCTTTTGGCAAAACCGGACAGTTGCACGATCCCGTTCAGGGTTTCGACGCTGATCGAGGCGGCAGAGACGATTTTGTCGTCAACGAATTTGGCCTTGATGGCGGCCGTGATGGCTGCGTCATCGACATAGGCTCCGACTGTTTCCTGGCCTCTGACCACGGCGCAACCAGTGCTGAGGAGGGTGATGCCGGTCAGGGCGGCCAGAGCGATGACGCGAAGTTTTTTCATGAAAATTTCCTGAGATTGGTTAAATTAAAGAAAGCGTCGATAAGCGGTTGAAAGTGATTGAAAGCGGGTCAATGGGGATGGCGGTTCCGGTCCGGTTCCGGCATCAGGACCGAGGCGATGAAATGGGTGAAAGCCTTGGACTTGAACGTGGCCATCAGCAAGCCCGTGACGGGTATCAGTCGCCACGGCTTGGCCAGCACCACCACCGCACCCAAAGCGGCAGCCACTCCCAGCAGCGTCAGGGGGTGCGCCCGGGCATATTGACCCAGCGCGGGTTGCACCACCTCCACAGCCAAGTGCGCCGGGTGGCTGCGCCACCAGATCGTTGTGGTCCGGCGCAAGGCCCGCCAGAGCCGGCCCAAGCTGCCTGGCCGCTTGGGGCCGGAAGCTTCGCCGACGCCGTCTGCAGCATCCCCCTGAAGCGGCTCGCCATCATCGCGGCCGCTGTGCGTCATGCACTGCAAAATCGCGCGGCGGCTGATGGCCAGCCTCTCTTGTGGCGACATGCCGGGCAAATGTGCAACACGCGGTGGAATCACTCAGCAGCCTCGCGCAGCGCATTCACATCGCTGTGCAGCTGGGCCCTGAACTCCTGAAAGCGCTCGGCCGGCATGGGCGCTCTGGCGCGCAACAGTGCGACCCAGGTCAATGCCAGAAAAACCGCCGGCACCGCCACCAGCACCCAGTGAAAAGTTTGCAACGCGCCTAGCATCAGTGCCGTGCCGCTGAGAATCAAGAACACCATGGCCCCCGCCACCGTCAACACCCAGGCCAGCGCACGCTGAAACCAATCCGCACGCCAGCTACCGGCCTCCTGACGCAACAGCGCGGTATAAGCGCCGAGATGGTCGGCAATCAGGTCCGGGCGCTGGATGAGGGTAGAGAAAACAGGGTGCAACATCAAGGCGTCCGGCTCAGTAGCGCTTATGGTTGCGGGCCGATGAGACCAGCAGCGCTACGGCAGCACCCACTGCCGCAGCAATCAGCACCGAACGCACGGGTTGATCTGCAACGTATTTGGTGGTGACCTCGGCATAGCGCGAGAGCGAGTCCTGGGCTTTTTGTTTGGCCTGGTTGGCCATGTCCATGCTCTGGCGGGCCAGCTTCTGGGCGCTGCTGGCCAGCTTGTCGACCATGGGATCAACCGCGTGGCGCAGCTCGTGCAGCTTGTCTTGCGCGTCATCGAGCGCGTCGTGTGCATAGCTTCGGGCGCTACCTTGAATGCTTGCGCCTGGGTTGCCGGATGAGCTGGGGGTCATAGTGAATCCTTTGAATAAGTGGCCATGAATGCGTCTTGCAACGCCCGGAGGTCAGCTTAATTTCAAAGGCGGCGCAAGTCATCGGCCGGCCCCTGCGGGCGCTGTCGGCGCGCAGGCGCAGGCCCTGTAGGCCAGCGGCTTGCCGGCTGCCGGCATTCAGCGGCTGGTGGGCAATTCGGCGTGAATGTGCGTGCCCCGGCCGGCTACAGATGTCACGCTCAGCTGGCCGCCGGCGGCCTCTACCCTGTGGCGCATGCCGGCCAGGCCTTGATGGGCGGGCGCCACTTTGTTGGTGTCAAAGCCCCGCCCATCATCAATGACATCGACGATGACAAAGCCGTCCGGGTGGCGCAGCTGGATATCGACATGCCTGGCGCCGGCGTATTTGCCGATGTTCGTCAATGCCTCCTGCACCAGCCTGTACACGGTCAGTTGCGCGGACTCGCCCAGCTCCACGGGCTCCAGCGCCGTCCGGATCTCCAGGTCCGAGTGATCCGCGAATTCGCGCGCCAGTATGTCCAGTGAAGCCACCAGACCCAGATGCGACAGGGATGAAGGCCGCAGGTCTTCAACGATGCGCCGCTTGAGGGCAATTCCGCTGTTGAGTGTGAGGTTCAGGTGCTCGATGCGTTCAATGGCTTCGGGCAGGCTGTCGCCCAGGCGCGCCTTGATGCGGGCTACATCCAGTTTGGCGGCCGTCAGCAGCGCACCGAGTTCGTCGTGCAACTCGCGCGCGAGATGGCCTCGTTCGTCTTCACGCACATTCTGCAAATGGGTGGCCAGTTGGGCCAGCCTGGCGGTCCGGTCACGCACCTGTTTTTCCAGCTGGTCACGCTCCAGTTGAAGCAAGGCCTGTTCGCGCTGGCCGGCCGCCAGCAGGGCCCCGGTTTGCTGCAGGTACATGTAAAAAGCCAGCAGAGCGCTCAGACCCATGGCCGCAACGCCGATGCGCGAAAGCATCAGCGACTGACTGATTTGTGCATGTGCAACCTGCATCTTGTCCAGGCTGGCAGTCATCATTTTTTCAGACAGTTGGCGGATCTTCTGCACATCTTCCTTACCCGCCGTGCTGGTGAGAAGGCGGATCGAGCCGGCCTGGTCATCGGCTTTGCGCAGGCGCACGCTGGCAGCCACCTCGGCTTGCCGGCGCTGGACATGGCTTGCCAGGGTGTCGACAGCCTGCAGGTTTCCGGGATGCCCCTTTGCCAGCACACGCAAGCGACTGATTTGTTCACTGACAGACCCCGCCTTGACATCGTAGGGCGCGAGATCACGCACGTCACCCGTGAGCAAAAAAACGTGTGTGCTGGCTTCAGCTTCGAGCACTGTTTCCAGAAGTTGGTCTACCGATTGGCGCGCCAGTTCGGCTTCTTCGATCTTTGCGGTGGCTTGCGAAGAGGCATGAAAACTCGCCTCGTTGATCGAGATCAATACGGCCGCCGCAAAAATTGCAAGCGGCAGGCTGATCGCCATCGCAGGGATTGAAAAACGATTCACCTTACGCTCCAGTCAGTTATTTCGGGGATTATTCGTGAATAATGACTTATCGCCGAAACAAATATGGTTCTTTTACTGATGAGTTTCCAGGTATTTTTTGTCTCACCTCTGCGGGTATTTTGAAAGACGATGACATGATCAAAATCGGTATTGTTGATGACCACGCGATTGTTCGCTCCGGCCTCAAGCAGTTCTTCTCCGACCAGGTCGACTTGCGTGTCGTGGGCGAGGCGGCCAGCGGTCGTGAAGCGATTGATCTGGTGCGCAATGTCGAACTCGACATCCTGGTGATGGACTTGTCCATGCCCGGTCAAAGCGGTATTGACGCCCTCGCCATGATCCGCGCCAAGGCGCCCGATGTCGGCATCCTGATCCTCAGCGGTTACCCCGAAGAGCACTACGCCGTGAACCTGATCCGTCAGGGTGCCAGTGGCTACCTCAACAAGGAGTGCGACCCGAGTGAAATTGTCAATGCCATTCGAGTCATCTCGCTGGGCAAGCGTTACATCACGCCCGGCGTGGCGGAGTTGCTGGCGCAGCAACTCAACCGGCCGCATGACGTGGCTGCGCACGAGCAACTCTCCGAGCGGGAGTTCCAGGTTTTTCTAAAGCTCGCCAAGGGCGAAACCGCCGGCGACATTGCCAAGGCTTTGTCGCTCAGCGTCAAAACCGTCAGCACTTACCGCACCCGCGTCATGGAAAAAATGAGCCTGGCCTCCAACAGCGACCTGACTTACTACGCGCTCAAAAACAAGTTGATCGACTGACAGAGCGTATTCCCCTGCAGATGTCTGCTGGCCAGCGAACGGCGCGTAGTCAAGCGCTTGGGCTTGAAGCAGTCAGGGTTCAGCTGTCAGCGGCTGCCGGTCGTTGCGGCCTGGTTGCCACAGACTTTGCAGGCCGGGGCGCGCCGCGCGCCCATCTCGCTCCAGCGCATGTGCAGCGCATCAAGCATCAGAAGCCGGCCCGCCAGCGATTCGCCAATGCCGCACAGCAGCTTCAGGGCCTCTGCCGCTTGCGTGCTGCCGATGATGCCGACCAAAGGCGCAAACACACCCATGGTGGCGCAATGCGTTTCCTCGGGGGCTTCGTCCTCGGGAAACAGGCAGGCGTAGCAGGGCGCTTGGGCCCGGCGCGCATCAAACACCGAGACCTGGCCATCCATGCGCAGCGCAGCCCCTGAGACCAGTGGCCGGCGGTGACGCACGCAAGCGCGGTTAATGACGTGGCGCGTTGAAAAATTGTCGGTGCAATCGAGCACCACGTCGGCCGTTGGCACCAGCGCGTCAAGCAGCGCGTCGTCGGCGCGCCCGGTCACAGCACTCACCTGAGCGTCGGGGTTGATCTGGCCGATCGCTATGGCGATGGACTGCGCCTTGTACTGGTCCACGCGCGCCAGTGTGTGGGCAATCTGCCGCTGCAAATTGGTGGTGTCGACCCGGTCATGGTCGACCACCGTGATGCGGCCGACGCCGGCGCTGCCCAGGTAGAGCGCGGCAGGCGAACCCAGCCCACCCGCGCCGATGATCAGCGCGTGCGAGGCCAGCAAGCGCGCCTGGCCCTCGACGCCGATGTCGTCGAGCAGGATGTGCCGCGAATAACGCAACAGCTGCGAATCGTTCATGGGGGCCCGAGGGAGCAGGGAGCAGGGAGCAGGGGGCAGGGGGCAGGCGCTGAGGCCTAGTTTTCTTTTTTCTCTGCCTTGCGCTCGACCATGGTCTTGCTGATCATGACCGGGCGGCCCTTGAGGTGGTTGATGGCTTGCGCCAGCTGGAAGTCCTTGTCGCTGCCGAACTCGGGCGGACGCCGCTGCTCGGGCGTCTTGCGCGATTCTTCTTCGAGGCGTTTCAAGGCCTCTTCACGGGCTTTTTCGCGACCCGGGGCTTTGACTTCGGCGCCCTGGCCGCTGTTGAGGTGTTTTTCGAGGTCGGCCTCGCGGGTGCGCAGGGCGGCAAACGGGCTGCCCTCCAGCGTCTCATCGACCATCACGTCGGGCACGATGCCCTTGGCCTGGATTGACTTGCCGCTGGGTGTGAAGTAACGCGCTGTGGTGAGCTTGAGACCGGTGTCGGGGCCGAGCTGCCGCACGGTTTGCACCGAGCCCTTGCCGAAGGTCTGGTTGCCCATGATGGTGGCGCGCTTGTAGTCTTGCAGTGCGCCGGCAACAATCTCGCTGGCCGAGGCCGAGCCTTCGTTGACCAGCACCACCAGCGGCACATTTTTCAGTGCAGCCGGCAGGCGTTTGAGCGGGTCTAAGCCTCGGCGTGCATAAAACTCGGGCGAAGACTTGTAAGTGAACTTGCTTTCTGCCAGCTGCCCGTTGGTTGAGACCACGGTGACGTTTTCCGGCAGGAAGGCGGCCGACACGGCCACCGCTGCGTCCAGCAAGCCGCCAGGGTCGTTGCGCAGGTCGAGCACCAGGCCCTTGAGGTTGGGCTCCTGCTTGTAGATCTGTTCAAGCTTGGTGACGAAATCGTCCACCGTGCGTTCCTGGAACTGGCTCAAGCGGATCCAGGCGTAACCCGGCTCAATGACCTTGCTGCGCACCGACTGCGTGCGGATTTCTTCGCGCATGATGGACACGGGGAAGGTGCGATTTTCATCCTTGCGGAAAATGGTCAGCAAGACCTTGGTCTTTGGTTCGCCGCGCATTTTCTTGACGGCTTCATTGAGCGTGAGCCCTTTGACAAAAGCGTCGTCAATTTTAGTGATCAAGTCGTTGGGCTTGAGGCCAGCACGGTCGGCGGGGGAGCCTTCAATCGGCGAGACCACCTTGACCAGGCCGTCTTCCTGGCTGATTTCAATGCCAACGCCGACAAAGCGGCCGGTGGTGCCCTCACGGAATTCCTTGAAGGACTTCTTGTCAAAGTAAACCGAATGCGGGTCCAGGCTGGCGACCATGCCCGAGATAGCGTCAGTGATGAGTTTTTTCTCGTCTACCGGCTCGACGTAGTCGCTCTTGACCATGCCGAAAACGGCGGCCAACTGCTGCAATTCTTCAAGCGGCAGGGGGCTGAGACCGCCCCGGGCAACGGCTTGCAGTTGCACCGTGGTCAAGGCGCCG
>JBIKHR010000003.1:0-26254 GCA_044362035.1 Polaromonas sp.
CAACTGAACTACCACTCCTGGTAGCGACAACGTTGCCGTTGTCTACTGACGCTTTCATCATCTTGCGATGAATCTGGCGACCCCACGGGGATTCGAACCCCGGTACTCACCGTGAAAGGGTGATGTCCTAGGCCTCTAGACGATGGGGTCAAACCTGGGACTTCCGGAGCAGGCTTTTATTCAAAACCTGCCGAAACTCAACTAACTTATTTCGACTTTGGTGGAGGTAAGCGGGATCGAACCGCTGACCTCTTGCATGCCATGCAAGCGCTCTCCCAGCTGAGCTATACCCCCCTGTGGTTTAAGTTCCCCTAAACCAGTCGAGCTTCAAATTATAGCCCGAATTTGTCGGCTTTTCAGGTTCCCGCTCCGATTTTCAATCGAGAACTCACCTCTTCGCGGGTCATGAGCTCGATCACGGCATCGAGCGACGGGGTTTGCGGCGTGCCCACTAATAGCACGCGCACGGGCATGGCGAGTTGCGGCATCTTCAGGCCGGCGTCTGTCAGAACTTGTTTGATGGCGGCGGCAATGGCGGGGCGGCTCCACTCGCAGGTGGTCAGCGCAGCGGCCAGGCCGGCCAGTGCGGGCTGCACGGCGGCGGTGACGTGCGTGGCCATGTCTTCGGGGCTGGCGACAGCGCCTTTTTCAATCAGCGCGATCCAGCCGGCCAACTCGACCAGCGTGCTGCAACGGTCTTTGAACAAGGCGCAGGCTTTGAGCGTGCGGGCAGCGTCCATGCTGACGCCTTGCTGCTGCACAAAGGGAGCCACCAAGTTGGCAAGCTGCTCGTCGGGCAGGGCCTTGAGGTGTTGTGCGTTGACCCAGCGCAGCTTGGCTTCGTCAAATTGCGCGGCACTTTTGCCCAAATGGTCTAGGTTGAACCATTGCACAAACTGCTCGCGGCTGAAGATCTCATCGTCACCATGGCTCCAGCCCAAGCGGGCCAGGTAGTTGACCATGGCGTCGGGCAGGTAGCCTTCGGCGGCGTATTGCGTGACGGCCTTGGCGCCGGTGCGCTTGCTCATTTTGTCGCCCTGCTCATTGAGCACGGTCGGCAGGTGGGCGTAGACCGGAATGTCTTTGCCCAGCGCGCGAAAGATGTTGATCTGGCGCGGTGTGTTGTTGACGTGGTCGTCGCCGCGAATGACGTGGGTGATGGCCATGTCCACATCGTCAACCACCACGCAGAAGTTGTACGTGGGCGTGCCGTCGGGCCGCGCGATCACCAGGTCGTCGAGCTCGTCATTGCTGATCTCGATGCGGCCCTTGACCTTGTCGTCCCACACCACGCTGCCGCCTTGCGGGTTTTTAAAGCGCAGCACGGGCAGCACGCCGGCAGGCACGGGCGGCAGGGTCTTGCCCGGCTCGGGGCGCCAGGTGCCGTCGTAGCGCGGCTTTTGTTTGGCTTCGGTTTGGCGCTCGCGCAGAGCGTCGAGTTCCTCGATGCTCATGTAGCAAGGGTAGACATGGCCGGCGGCCACCAGTTCGGCCAGCACGGCCTTGTAGCGGTCCATGCGCTGCATTTGGTAGAACGGGCCTTCGTCGTAGTCCAGCCCCAACCAGCGCATGCCTTCGATGATGACGTCCACCGAGGCCTGGTTGGAGCGCTCCAGGTCGGTGTCTTCAATGCGCAAAATAAAAGTGCCACCGGTGGAGCGCGCAAAGGCCCACGGGTACAGCGCCGAGCGGATGTTGCCCAGATGAATGAAGCCAGTGGGCGATGGGGCAAAGCGGGTGCGGGTGGTCATGTCAGAGGTTTTCCAGACCACGTGCCAGGTCGGCTTTGAGATCGTCAATGTGTTCAAGGCCCACGGCCACGCGAACCAATGCTTGCGTGATGCCGGCGGCCTGGCGCTGCAATTCGCTCAGGCGTCCGTGCGAGGTGGTGGCCGGGTGCGTGATGGTGGTCTTGGTGTCGCCCAGGTTGGCGGTGATGCTGCACACCTGGGTGCTGTCGATCACATGAAATGCGTTTTTTCGGGTGGCTTCAGCGCCTGTGCCTTTGACGTCAAAGGACAGCACTGCGCCGCCCATGCCCGACTGCTGCTGCATGGCCAGCGCGTGCTGGGGGTGCGACTTCAGGCCGGGGTAGTAAACGCGGGCCACGCCGGGCTGGGCTTCGAGCCAGGTGGCCAGCGCCAGCGCGTTATCGCTTTGCGCTTTCATGCGGATGGAGAGTGTTTCCATGCCCTTGAGCACCACCCAGGCGTTGAAGGCGGACAGCGTCATGCCGGCGCTGCGCATCACGGGCACAAACTTTTCTTCAATCAGTTGTTGCGGGCCACAGATGGCACCGGCAATCACGCGGCCCTGGCCGTCCAGGTATTTGGTGCCCGAATGGATGATGAGGTCAGCGCCCATGGTCACCGGCTGCGACAGCGCGGGCGAGCAAAAGCAGTTGTCTACGGCCAGCAAGGCACCGGCGGCATGCGCAATGTCGGCCAGCGCGCGGATGTCGCAGACTTCGGCCAGCGGGTTGGTCGGTGTCTCTGCAAACAGCAGCTTGGTATTGGGCTTGACGGCGGCTTGCCATTCGGCCACGTCGGTTTGCGATACAAAGCTGCTCTCAACGCCGAACTTGCCGAACTCGCTGCCAATGAGTTTGATGGTCGAGCCGAACACCGACTGAGAGCAGATCACATGGTCGCCCGCTTTCAACAGACCCATGCACATCAGCAGGATGGCCGACATGCCGCTGGAGGTGCCGATGCAGGCCTCTGTACCTTCAAGGGCAGCCAGACGTCGCTCCATGCTGGTGACCGTCGGGTTGGTGAAGCGCGAATACATGTAGCCGTCTTCTTCGCCGGCAAAGCGGCGGCGGGCCGTTTCGGCGTCGGGCTGCACAAAGCTGCTGGTGAGAAAAAGGGCTTCGGAGTTTTCACCGAACTGGCTTTTGTCTTCGGCCATGCGCACGGCCAGCGTGTCGCGGTGCAGGTTGGAGGGGAGTTTTTTGGCGCTCATGGGTTCAGGTCTTTTTTCAAGCTTCTTGCGGGTTGGGCAATGCCAGGCGCGACACATCCACACCACCTTCTTCGCCGCCGTCCACGCGCTCGGCGTTCATGCGGGCAATGGTTTCGGGCGTGATGTCGCCGGTGATGTAGACGCCATCAAAGCAAGAGGCGTCAAAGCCGTCGAGCTTGGGATTGAGCGAGCCGATGGCGCGCTTCATGCCTTCGATGTCCTGGTAGATCAGCGCATCGCAACCAATGGCGACACGGATTTCTTCGATGGTCCGGTCATGCGCCACCAGTTCGGCCGAGGTCGGCATGTCGATACCGTACACATTGGGGTAACGCACAGGCGGCGCAGCGCTGGCCAGGTAGACCTTGCGCGCGCCGGCGTCACGCGCCATTTGCACGATCTCACGGCTGGTGGTTCCACGCACGATGGAGTCGTCCACCAGCAAGACATTGCGGCCCTTGAATTCGCTGGCGATCACGTTCAGCTTTTGGCGCACGGACTTCTTGCGCACGCCCTGCCCCGGCATGATGAAGGTGCGGCCGACGTAGCGGTTTTTGACAAAACCTTCCCGGTAGGGAATGCCCAGCAAATGCGCCAACTGCGTGGCGCTGGGGCGGCTGGACTCGGGGATCGGGATGATGACGTCGATCTCATTGGGCGGCACGGTTGAGATCACGCGCTTGGCGAGCGTTTCGCCCAGGTTCAGGCGGGCTTGGTAAACCGAGATGCCGTCCAGCACCGAGTCGGGCCGGGCCAGGTACACAAACTCAAAAATGCAGGGCTTGAGCTGCGGGTTCTCGGCGCATTGTTCGGCGTGCACCTGGCCTTGCATGTCGACAAAGACCGCTTCGCCGGGAGCGATGTCGCGCTCGAACTGGTGCGAGGTGCCTTCGAGCGCCACGGATTCGCTGGCCACCATGACGGTGCCGCCCTGCTCGTTCTGACCGCGCCCCATGCACAAGGGGCGAATGCCATACGGATCCCGAAAAGCCAGCAAGCCGTGACCGGCGATCAAGGCCACCACGGCGTAAGAGCCCTTGATGCGCTTGTGAACGCCGCGAACGGCGGCAAACACATCGATGGGACTCAGCGGCAAGCCGCGGGTGGTTTTTTCGAGCTCATGGGCCAGCACGTTCAGAAGCACTTCAGAGTCACTGTCGGTGTTGATGTGGCGGTGGTCGGTGTTGAACAGCTCGGCCTTGAGCTCGGCTGCGTTGGTCAGGTTACCGTTGTGCGACAGCACCAGGCCAAAGGGCGCGTTGACATAAAAGGGCTGCGCCTCGTCTTCGCTGAAGGCGTTGCCAGCCGTCGGGTAACGCACCTGGCCCAGACCGACATTGCCCGGCAAAGCGCGCATGTTGCGGGTGCGGAAAACATCGCGCACCATGCCCTTGGCCTTGTGCATGAAGAACTTGCGTCCGAGTTGGGTGACGATGCCCGACGCGTCCTGGCCGCGGTGCTGCAGCAGCAAGAGGCCGTCATAAATGAGCTGATTGACTGGGGCGTTACTGACAACGCCAACTATTCCGCACATGATGGACCATTCATAAAATTAATTCAGATAGCTGGCGAACTGCAAAGGCAAAAGGGGCTTGAGACCGTTGAGCACACCCGTCAGGACCGGTGCGCCAAGAGACGCTTGCCACCAACCGCTGGCCTTGAGGGGCGTCATGTCAATGGCGACCGTGACCGCCAGCAGCAAGATGACGCCGCGTACCAGGCCAAACAAGGCGCCCAGCGCGCGGTCTGCTGGGCGCAGTCCGGCAGCAGACACCAGCTTACGCGTGAGCGTGGCCAGCAATCCGGCGGCAAACACGGCTGCCACAAAAGTCAATACAAAGGCGGCAGCAAAACGCATGGGGGGCGAAGCCGTGGCCATGGGCAGCATGGCGGCCACCGACGGGGCCAGCCACTGCGCCGCAAAAAAAGCAGCCACCCAGCCCAGCACCGACAGCACTTCAAACACCAGGCCGCGCCAGACGCCCACCAGCATGGACAGCAGCAGCACCGAGAGCAAGACCCAGTCCGCCACCGGCACGGAGCTCATGAACGCCAGGGAGTTGGTGTCTGACAAGCCCGGCCTTTACATCTACAGGCTGAGGATGGTTGCCGTCAGATCAAGCGTCTTGATCTTGTCGGCTGCCTTGTCGGCCTCTTCTTTGCTGGCGAAGGGGCCGACCCGGACGCGAATGCGTTTGCCGTCTTTCGTGTCGGCCACCTGGGTGTAGGTTTTGAGGCCGGCTTTTTCAAGCCTCTGGCGCACTTCGCGGGCCTTGGCGGCATCGGCAAAAGCGCCGACCTGCACCACCAGACGCAATTCGGGAGCGCTTTCAGGGGTGACTGGCTTGCCTTCAAGCAGTGCTTTGGCGCGAGTGCTGTCGTCGACGGGGCGCGATGCGGCAGCCGGGGCCGGGGCCGCAGCAACCGGTGCAGGCAGAGGCGCAGGCGTTACGGCGGCCACGGGCGCAGCGGCTACCGGAACCGGAGCCGGGGTCGCGGGCACGGCGGGTGCAGACTGCGTCAATGGCTTGACGCTCTGCTTGGCCGGTATCTCGATGGCGATGTCCACCGGCACGGGCCGCGGCTGCGAGTCAAACAAGAGCGGGAAGCCGACCACGCCGACCAAGACCAGCACGGCTGCGCCTATCAGCCGGTGTTTGGCGCGTTTGCGAACGATGTCCAGGCTTTCGGCGGGCGCGCCGGCCTGTGACTTGGAAGAGGAGCCGCCCCGGCGGAGGTTGAAAAACGACATGGTCGTGCTTGTGTCCGTTGGAGATGGTTGTGCGGGCTTTTCAATGGCCCGAGGGTCTTGCGTTGCCCAGGTGCTGCGCCGTCAAACGGGGCACGCCGTCTTTTAAAACGCCACCCACCGTGTAGAAGGAACCGAAAACGACAATTCTATCAGCGGGGTCTGCCGCAGCGACGGCGGCGGCCAGCGCCTGATCGGGGGAATGGAAGGTTTCAGTGCTGACATCGGCGCGTTGGCCCAGCGCCCGCCAGCGGGCTTGCAAATCAGTGCCGCTGGCCGCGCGCGGCGTGGGCAAATCGGTGAAATACCACTTATCAACCAAAGGTTCCATCCGGGCGAGCATGGGGGCCAGGTCCTTGTCGGCCATGGCGCCAAACACCGCGTGCGTGCAGGGGTAAAAACCCATGGCGTCCAGGTTTTCAGCCAGCGCCGCCACCGAGTGCGGGTTGTGCGCCACGTCCAGCACCAGCGTCGGCTGGCCCGGCACGATCTGAAAACGCCCCGGGAGCTCGACCATGCCCAAGCCGTTGCGCACGGCCTGCGCGGTCACCGGCAACTGGTCGCGCAGGGCCGTCAGGGCGGCCAGCACGCCGGCGGCGTTGACCAACTGGTTGGCGCCGCGCAGCGCCGGGTAAGCCAGCCCCGCGTAACGGCGGCCGCGGCCGGCCCAGGCCCATTGCAGCTTGTCGCCGGAGAAATTGAAATCATGGCCAAAACGCCAAAGATCGGCACCCAGGTCTTGCGCCGCCTGCAGCACGCTTTGCGGCGGCACCGGGTCGCTGACCACCACCGGCCGGCCGGCGCGCATGATGCCGGCTTTTTCGCGGCCTATGCTTTCGCGGTCCGGGCCCAGCAGCTCCATGTGGTCCAGGTCAATGCTGGTGATGACGGCGCAGGCTGCGTCAATGATGTTGACCGCGTCCAGCCGGCCGCCCAGCCCCACCTCCAGAATGACAACGTCCAGCCCGGCATCGGCCAGTTGCTTCAAAAAAACCAGTGTGGTGAACTCGAAATAGCTCAGCGAAACAACCCCGGCGCCATCAGCGGCATCGACCTGCTGGCGGGCCGTTTCCACCGCCTGGAAATACGGCAGGATGGAAGCCGGGCTGACGATCTCACCGCGCAGGCGGCAACGCTCCTGAAAATGCACCAGGTGCGGCGACGCATAGACTCCGGTGCGGTAACCGGCCTCGAGCAAGATGGCTTCGAGCATGGCGCAGGTCGAGCCCTTGCCGTTGGTGCCGGCCACCGTGATGACCGGGCAGCTGAAGGCCAGCTTCAAGCGGCTGGCCACTGTTTGCACCCGCGCCAGCCCCATGTCGATGCCCAGAGGGTGAATCTGCTCGCAATACGCCAGCCAATCGTCGAGTGTCTTGAGTTGTTCCATGAGGCCCGCATTGTCGCGCAAGCCCCATGGCCGATGCGAAAATGAGGCCATGATCATTCTTTACGGCATTCCCAATTGCGACACCGTCAAAAAAGCCCGGGCCTGGCTCGTCAGCCAGGGTTTGGCGCACACTTTTCACGACTTCAAGAAAGCCGGCGTGCCGCCCGAACGCCTGGCCGCCTGGGAAGCCGCGGTAGGCTGGCCCAAACTGCTCAACCGCCAGGGCACGACCTGGCGCAAGCTCGACGCTGCTGTGCAGGCGTGCGTGACCGACGCCGCCAGCGCGCAAGCCCTGATGCGGGCCCAGCCCAGCGTGATCAAGCGGCCGGTGGTCGATTGGGGTGACAACATCACCGTGGGCTTTGACGCCAACGACTGGGATGCCCGGTCTGCTTGACACAGCTTTACTGATCATTTACCCAGCCCGGTACACCAAAAACCGCCTGGATCGTTAAAGTAGAAACATGGTTTAACGCTTTCACCAGCGCACCATGATCCAAAGGAACAAAACATGACCACACTCACCCGCTCCATCACCCTGCCGGCCCTGTTGGCCCTGTCGAGCCTGGCCGTCAGCCCTGTCCAGGCGCAGGAAATCCAGGCCCGCGTGATCTCCAGCACCGCCGTCATCCAGCAAGTGGCGGTACCGCGCCAGCAGTGCACCAACACCCCCGTGACATCAACTGCGCCCCCCAGTGGTGCCGGTGCCCTGATGGGCGCGCTGGCCGGTGGCGCGCTGGGCAATGCCGTGGGCGACGGCAGCGGCCGGGCGCTGGCCACCATGATCGGCGTGATGGGCGGCGCCATCGTCGGCAACAACGTCGAAGGCCCCAAAACCCAGACGCAAAATGTGCAGCAATGCAGCACCGTGACCACTTACGAAAACCGCACCATGCACTACGACGTGGTCTACGAATACGCCGACAAGCGCTACAACATCCAGATGGCCAACGACCCCGGCGCTTTTGTGCGCCTGCAGGTCAGCCCGATCGGCATCCTGCCGCCGGCCAGCCGCTCGCCACAGTCTTACCAGCAGTACCAGACAGAGCCGGCAACGGTCATCGTCAGCCGCCCCACGGTTTATGTGCAGCCGGCCACGGTGCAGGTGTATCAGGCGCCCCAAGTGCGCTACTACCCTGCCCCTTACTACAACCCGATCGGGATATCGCTGAACCTGGACTACAGCCGTGGTGGCAACCGCAACCGCAACCACAGCCACAGTCACTGGCGCTGAAACCTCCTGGGCCTGGCCTTCGGGCCGACCTTGCCAAAGCCCTCTGCAGAGGGCTTTTTTCATGCCCGCCGGGGCTGCGGCCGAGTAACTTAAAATCTGTCGCTTGCCCGAGCCGCTCCGGTCCCCCTTCCTTACCTTTTTCAAATCCATGACCACCGACAAAATCGACAACATCAGCGTCACCACCCAAGCCAGCGTCTACTTTGACGGCAAGTGCGTGAGCCACGGCATCACCTTCGCTGACGGCACGAAAAAATCGGTGGGCGTGGTTTTGCCCGCTGCCCTGACCTTCAACACCGGCGCCCCTGAGATCATGGAATGCGTGGCCGGTTTTTGCGAATACAAGCTCAAAGGCTCGGACGTTTGGGTCAAGTCCGCCGCCGGTGACAAGTTCAGCGTGCCGGGCAACTCGTCCTTCGACATCCGCGTGACCGAGCCCTACCATTACATCTGCCACTTCGGCTGATCCCTTTCGCGCACGCAACCCTGGCACTGTCATGAGCACCATTCTTCAAAACCTGCCCATCGGGCAAAAAGTCGGCATCGCTTTTTCGGGCGGTCTGGACACCAGCGCGGCCCTGCACTGGATGAAACTCAAAGGTGCGATTCCTTACGCCTACACCGCCAACCTGGGCCAGCCTGACGAGCCCGATTACGAAGACATCCCTCGCAAGGCCATGCAGTACGGCGCTGAAAAAGCCCGCCTGATCGACTGCCGCCGCCAACTCGCCGCTGAAGGCATTGCCGCGCTGCAATGCGGCGCTTTCCACATCTCGACCGCCGGCGTGACCTACTTCAACACCACGCCGCTGGGCCGCGCTGTCACCGGCACCATGCTGGTGGCGGCCATGAAGGAAGACGACGTCAACATCTGGGGTGACGGCAGCACCTACAAGGGCAACGACATTGAGCGTTTTTACCGCTACGGCCTGCTCACCAACCCCGACCTGAAAATCTACAAGCCCTGGCTCGACCAGCTGTTCATTGACGAATTGGGCGGCCGCGCCGAAATGTCAGCCTTCATGACGCAAGCCGGTTTTGGCTACAAGATGTCCGCCGAAAAAGCCTACTCGACCGACTCCAACATGCTGGGCGCCACGCACGAGGCCAAAGACCTCGAGCACCTGTCCAGCGGCATGAAGATCGTCAACCCCATCATGGGCGTGGCTTTCTGGAAAGACGAAGTCGAAGTCAAACGCGAAGAAGTCACGGTGCGTTTTGAAGAGGGCCAGCCTGTGGCGCTGAATGGCAAAAGCTTTGAAAGCCTGACCGAACTCATTCTGGAAGCCAACCGCATCGGCGGGCGCCACGGCCTGGGCATGAGCGACCAAATTGAAAACCGCATCATCGAAGCCAAGAGCCGCGGCATCTACGAAGCCCCGGGCCTGGCCCTGCTGTTCATCGCTTACGAGCGCCTGATCACCGGCATTCACAACGAAGACACCATCGAGCAGTACCGCATGAACGGCCTCAAGCTGGGCCGCCTGCTCTACCAGGGCCGCTGGTTTGACCCGCAGTCCATCATGCTGCGCGAGACCGCCCAGCGCTGGGTGGCACGCGCCGTCACGGGTGAAGTCACGGTAGAACTGCGCCGCGGCAACGACTACTCCATTCTCAACACCGAAAGCGCCAACCTGACCTACAAGCCGGAGCGCCTGAGCATGGAAAAAGTCGCCGGCTCGTTCACGCCGCTGGACCGCATCGGCCAGTTGACCATGCGCAACCTCGACATCGTGGACACCCGCGACAAGCTGGGCATCTACACGCGGACCGGTTTGCTGTCGCTGGGCGAAGACGGCACGCTGCCTTCACTGGGCAACGACCGGAAATAAGCGCCGCTTAGAAGGGCTTAGGAGCGCTTCAGACCACCACCGGCTCGTGCTCCAGCAAGATGCCGAAGCGCTCGTAAACGCTGGTCTGGATCGCCTTGGCCAGCGTCATCACCTCGCCGCCTGTCACCGGGTTGTGCGGGCCGCCCTTGTTGACGAGCACCAGCGCCTGGCGCTCGTACACCGCGGCGTTGCCCACGCTTTTGCCCTTCCAGCCGCAAGCGTCAATCAGCCAGCCCGCCGCCAACTTGATGGAGCCGTCGGCCATCGGGTAATGCACGATCTTGGGCTCACGCTGGATGATGTCTTCGCACTGCTCCTGCGAGACGGTCGGGTTCTTGAAAAAACTGCCGGCATTGCCAATCACCGCCGGGTCAGGCAGCTTGGCGCGGCGAATCTCACAGACCCAGTCAAAGATTTGCTGCGGCGTGGTCGGCACCTCGCCGGTCTGGGCCATTTTGCGGTCCAGGTCGGCATAACCCAGCACCGGTTTCCAAACCTTGGGCAGGGCAAAGCGCACGCGCGTGATCAGCGCCCGGCCCGCCAGCCCGAGGGCCGTGCCACCGGCCGCCGCGCTGCTGGCATGCTTGAAGACCGAGTCCCGGTAGCCAAAAGCGCACTGCGCGGCATCGAGCGTGAAAGTCTGGCCGGTTTGCAAATCCATCGCGTCCAGCGACTCAAAGCGGTCTTGCAGCTCGACGCCGTAAGCGCCGATGTTTTGCACCGGCGAAGCACCCACGCTACCCGGGATCATGGCCAGGTTCTCCATGCCTGGGTAACCATTGGCCAGCGTCCAGGCCACCAGCTCGTGCCAGTTCTCGCCCGCGCCGGCCTCGACGATGAAGGCTTTGGCGGTTTCACTCGCCAGCCGTTTGCCCATGATCTCAACCTTGAGTACCAGCGGCTTGACGTCACCCGTGATGACAATATTGCTGCCACCGCCCAAAATGAACTTGGGCACGGCACTCAGCGCCGGGTCGGCCAGCACAGCGACCAGGTCGGCCTCCGAGCCGATGCGCACCAAGCTCAGGGCCTTGGCGACAATGCCAAAGCTGTTGTAAGGCTGCAGGGGGACGTTTTTCTCGACTAACATCCGGAGATTGTCGCACCCACGATTTCAACGAAAACGAGAACACCATGCCTTCTTTTGACACAGTGCTTGAAGCGGACCTCGTCAAGGTCAAAAACGCCGTCGAAAACTCCGCCAAAGAGATCGGCACCCGCTTTGACTTCAAGGGCACTTCAGCTTCGATCGAGCTCAAGGACAAGGAAATCACGTCAATTGGCGACAGCGATTTTCAGATCGACCAGATCAACGACATCTTGCGCAGCAAGCTCACCAAAGCCGGCGTGGACGCCCGCTTTCTGGACGTCGGCAAGGTCGAGAAAATCGGCGGCGACAAGGTCAAGCAGGTCAGCAAGGTGCGCAACGGCATTGAGATTGAGCAGTCCAAAAAGATCCAGCAGATCATCAAGGGCAGCAAGATCAAAGTGCAAGCCGCCATTCAGGGCGACGCCGTGCGCGTCACAGGCGCCAAACGCGACGACCTGCAGGCCGCCATGGCGCTCATCAAGTCAGAAATCAGCGAATTCCCGCTGAGTTTCAACAACTTCCGAGACTGAAAAAACCTAGTTTTTTGTCTTGGCGCCCAGCTTGGACTCTTTGCCTTGCAGCAGTTTGCTGATGTTCTCGCGGTGGCGGTAAATCAGCAAGGCGCCCATCAACACCAGCATGAGCAACACGACACGGTCCATGTACCAGAGGCCACGGTCGCCCAGCACGTAGTAAAGCGGTGCCACCCCGGCACAGACCAGGGCTGAGAGCGATGAGTAGCGCGACAAGTAGGCCACCAGCGCCCAGGTGCCCATGCAGACGAGGCCCAGCAGCCAGTGCACGCCAAACAGCACGCCGGCGGCAGTGGCTACACCTTTGCCGCCCTTGAAGCCAAAAAACACCGGGTACAAATGCCCCACAAAAGCTGCCAGCCCGACGGCGGCCAATGCCCCGTCGCCCAGGCCGTAGGCTGCGCCTTGCCATTGCACCAGCGCCATCGGCAGCCAGCCCTTGACGGCGTCCAGCAGCAGCGTGGCAACAGCGGCAAGCTTGTTGCCTGAGCGCAGCACGTTGGTGGCGCCCGGGTTTTTGCTGCCGTAGCTGCGCGGGTCGTTCAGGCCCATGAAGCGGCTGACGATCACCGCAAAAGAAAGCGAGCCAATCAGGTAGGCGGCCAGCACCGCAGCGGCAAAAACAAGAGGTGGCGAGAGGGCTTGCAAGGCGGGCTCCGTGGGGGCTTAGACGGCCGGGTCGCGCAGTTGCCAGCGCACAGCGTCAATTGCTACGAGCAAATCGGGCGGCAGGACGGTGCCCAGGGCGTCAATGTCTTCGTCCAGCTGAGCCACTGAAGTGACACCGATGATGGTGCTGGCAACCTGCCACTTGGTGTAGCAAAAAGCCAGTGCCATTTGCGTGGGCGTGAGGCCGTGCTGGCGGGCCAGGGCGTTGTAGCGGCGCGCTGCTTCCAGCGCATCTGCCCGGCCCCAGCGCTGCTTGCGTACCGACTCGTAAATTGAAATTCGGCCCTTGGGGGCGGTGTCACCAGAGGTGCCGGTGGCGTCGTACTTGCCGGTCAGCAAACCAAAACCCAGTGGCGAATAAGCCAGCAAGGAGACACCAAGGCGGTACATGGTTTCGTCCAGCCCGTTGTCCACCGTGCGGTTGACCAAGCAGTAGGGGTTTTGCACCGTGGCCACACGCGGCAAGCCGTGCTGCTCGGCCAGGCGGACAAACTCATGCACACCATAAGGCGACTCGTTGGACAGGCCAATGTGGCGCACCTTGCCGGCCTTGACCAGACCACCCAGCGCTTCGAGCTGATCATGGATGGAGGTGACCGGCACATCCTTGGCCGGGTCAAAATACATCACACCAAACGAGGGCACGTGCCGCACCGGCCAGTGAATCTGGTAGAGGTCAATCACATCGGTTTGCAAACGCTTGAGGCTGTCGTGACAGGCCTGCACAATGTCAGCGGCCGTCAGGTCCAGGCTACCGTTGCGCACCCAGGGCGCGGCGCGGGCCGGGCCGGCCACTTTGGTGGCCAGCACCAGTTGCTTGCGGGCGGCCGGGTTCTTGGCAAACCAGCGGCCGATGATGGCCTCGGTGGCGCCGTAAGTCTCGGCGCGTGTGGGCACCGAATACATTTCTGCGGTGTCAATAAAGTTGATGCCGCGCGCCAGACTATGGTCAAGGATGGCATGCGAGCTGGCCTCGTCAACCTGCTCGCCAAAAGTCATGGTGCCCAGGCAGATCGGGGTCACCTGGAGATCGCTGGAGCCGAGTTTGATTTTTTTCATGGATTGGGATGGATGGTGTTCGGGACGGTGGCGGTAAGCACAACAGCCGCCTAGTTTATAGCCCGCAGTCAGCCTGGCGCGCCTCTTCCTGCAAGCGCAGCACGCGGCGCTGCACCTTGCCGGTGGTGGTCATGGGCAGGGCGTCGATGAACTCGATCTCTTTGGGGTATTCGTAGGGCGCAAGCAGGCTTTTGACGTGGGCCTGCAAATCGGCCATGAGTGCACGCTCAAAGGCCGACACGCCGGCCGCTCCAGCCCCCGGCTGAAGGGCGCGCTGCGCTGCAAAATCCGGGGCCAGCACCACATAGGCTTTGACCACGGCGCCACGCTCGCGGTCGGGCTTGGGCACCACGGCGGCGTTGGCCACGGCCGGGTGCTTGACCAGGCAGTTCTCGATCTCGCCCGGCCCGATGCGGTAACCGGCCGCCTTGAAGACATCGTCAGCACGGCCGTCATACCAAAGATAACCGTCGGCATCGCGCCTGGCCATGTCGCCGGTTCGGCACCAGTTGCCGGTGAACTTGGCTTCGGTGGCAGCCGGGTTTTTCCAGTAACCGAGGAAGAAAATCGGGTCGGGGTCGCCATGCACGTCAAAGCGATTGACCGCCACGTCGCCAGGCACGCCCACGGCGCACTCGAGGCCTGCGTCATCAATCACCGCCACCCGATGCCCCGGGTAGCCCTTGCCCATGCTGCCGGGCCTGGCAGGCCAAAACATGGCGCAGTTCCCCACCACGTAGTTGATCTCGGTCTGGCCGAACATTTCGTTGACGATGACACCCAGCTCGTCGCGTGTGTAGGCAAACACGGCGTCGCCCACCGACTCGCCAGCACTCATGATGGCTTCAAGCTCGAGCTTGAAATGGTCGCGCGGATGCGGGTAGGCCTTCATCATGGCCTTGAGCGCAGTCGGAAACAAAAAGGTGTGGGTCACGCCTTGCGAGGCCATCAGCTCAAAGGCCAGTTCGGGGCTGAAGCGACCGTTGTAGGCCACGATGGGCCGGCCGAAGTACAGCGTGGGCAGCAAAGCGTCCATCAGCCCGCCGGTCCAGGCCCAGTCAGCCGGCGACCAGAAGACAGCGTGCGAGCTGGCGTTTGTACGCCCGTCAAATCCGAACCAGTTCTGGCTGGCCACAAAGCCCGGCAAGTTGCCGATCAGCGCGCGGTGCGCCAGCAGCGCACCCTTGGGCGGGCCGGTGGTGCCGCTGGTGTAAATCAAAATGGCGGCGTCCTCGGCCTTGGTTTTGACTGACGTGAAAGCGCCCTGCTGGGCGGCCAGTGCGCTGCTGTAGTCCAGGTCGCCCTGCCCTTGCGCCGCGCCTGCAGCCATCACAGTGCGCAGGGCCGGGCACTGCGCGCGAACCGCTTGCAGGTTGGCCATGGAGCTTTCGTCGCCAATGGCCAGCACGGCCTCGCTGTCCTGCAGGCGGTATTCAAGCGCGTCGGGACCGAACAGAATGGACAGCGGCATGGCGACTGCGCCCATTTGCAGCACCGCGATGTAGGCCACCGCCGTTTCAAAGCGCTGCGGCATGACGATGGCCACGCGGTCGCCGCGTCGAACGCCCTGCGCCCGCAGCGCCAGGCTCAGCGCATCGGCGGCCTGCTGCAAGTCGGCGTAGCTGTAATAAATGCTCTCGTCGCCCGGGTGGTGGGCGCGGATGGCGGTGCGGCGGATGGCCGGCGCATCGCCGCCGGCAACCGGCGTCTGGCCGGCCCAGCGGCGGCAGCAGGCGTCGGCCATGTTGAAGTAGCGGCCCACCTGCCAGCGAAAACCGCCATGCAGCGCTGCGTAATGGTCTTCGCCCGACCCCAGGCCCGGCCTGTGTATGTCCCTGTCTTGACTGTGCATCGCAACGCCGCTCCTTATGATCTCAACAATGTACAAAGAAAAACGCACGGCCCGCAGCGAGTTTGTCCCTATTCGCGGCCTGAACTACCACCTGCTTCGTTGGGGCCCGGCCCTGCCAAGCGCCAACCCGGCGCTGGCGCCGCTGGTGCTGCTGCATGGCTGGATGGACGTAGCCGCCTCGTACCAGTTCATGGTCGACGCCTTGGCTGAAGCCTTTGCCGCCGGCCGCAGCATCATCGCCCCCGACTGGCGCGGCTTTGGCCAGACCGACCCCGGCGAGACCGACAACTTCTGGTTTCCCGACTACCTGGCCGACCTGGACTTTTTGCTGGACCACTGCTGCCCCGGCCAGCCGGTGGACCTGGTGGGCCACAGCATGGGGGGCAATGTGGCCATGATTTACGCCGGTGTGCGGCCCGAACGCATACGCCGGCTGGTCAACCTGGAGGGCTTCGGGCTGGCGGCCACGCGCCCCAGCCAGGCCCCGGGCCGCTACGCCCAGTGGATGGACGAACTCAAGGCCCTGCACCGCGGCAACAGCGCCCTCAAAACCTATGCCGACCAGGCCGGTGTGGCGCAGCGCCTGATGAAAACCAACCCGCGCCTGCCCCCGGACAAGGCCGAGTGGCTGGCCGGCCGCTGGGCCAGGCCGGACGCGTCTGGGCAGTGGCAGATTCAGGGCCACGCCGGCCACAAGGTCACCAGCGCCCACATTTACCGGCTCGACGAAATGCTGGAGGTTTACAAACGCATCACCGCACCGCTGCTGTCTGTGCAAGCCGACAGCGACTCGCTGAGCCAATGGTGGAAAGGCGCCTACACCCAGGCCGAGTACCACGAACGACTGCACAACGTGCCCGATGCGCGCAGCGCCGTGGTGAGCGACGCTGGCCACATGCTGCACCATGACCAGCCCGAACAACTGGCCCGTTTGATCGAAGACTTCCTGGCGTGAGAAAATGCGGGATTGCGCCCCAGCCAGGGGCCGCACATCACCCACAGGAATGAATCATGGAAGCAGAACGCATCAACCTCATCAGCAACCAGCTTGAGGGCCTGACCGCCCGGGTGCACGAACTCAGGGGGTATCTTTGACTACCCTGCCAAAGAACGTAAATTAAGCGAAGTCAACGCCGCCCTCGAAGACCCCAAGGTCTGGGACAACCCCAAGCGCGCGCAAGAACTCGGCAAAGAAAAAAAATCCCTCGAAGACGTGGTGCTGGTGATCGACCGGCTGAGTCAGGAGCTGGCTGACAACACCGAGTTGTTTGCCATGAGCCGCGATGAGGGCGACGAGGCCGGCATGATCGGCATCGAGGCCGAAGTCGCTGCGGTGGCCACGGAAGTCGAGAAGATGGAATTTCGCCGGATGTTCAACAACCCGGCTGACCCGCTCAACGCCTTTTTGGACATCCAGGCGGGTGCCGGCGGCACCGAAGCCTGCGACTGGGCCAGCATGCTGCTGCGCCAGTACCTGCGCTACGCCGAACGCAAGGGTTTCAAGGCGCAGATCGAAGACGAGTCCGCGGGCGACACGGCCGGCATCAAGGGCGCGACCATCAAGATCGAAGGCGAATATGCTTTTGGACTGCTGCGCACCGAAACCGGCGTGCACCGCCTGGTACGCAAGTCACCGTTTGACTCGTCGGGCGGGCGCCACACCTCCTTTGCCTCGGTCTTTGTGTACCCTGAGATTGACGACTCGATCGAGATCGACATCAACCCGTCAGATGTGCGCACCGACACCTTCCGTGCCAGCGGCGCGGGCGGTCAGCACATCAACAAGACAGACTCGGCCGTGCGCCTGACGCACATCCCGACCGGCATCGTGGTGCAGTGCCAGGATGGGCGTTCGCAACACGGCAACCGCGACGTGGCCTGGAAGCGCCTGCGCTCGCGCCTGTATGACTTTGAGCTGCGCAAGCAACAGGAAGCCCAGCAAAAGCTCGAGGACACCAAGACCGACGTGGGCTGGGGCCACCAGATCCGCAGCTATGTGCTCGACCAGAGCCGCATCAAAGACCTGCGAACCAATTACGAAACCTCGGCCACGCAAAAAGTGCTGGACGGCGACCTCGACCCGTTCATTGAAGCATCACTCAAACAAGGCGTCTGATGAAAACCACGGCATTGATCTTCGACATGGACGGCACCATGATCGACTCCATGGATTACCACAAGCAAACCTGGGTGGCTTTTGCCAGTCGGCATGGCATTGATGTTGAAGTCAATGACCTGATGCGCCGCACCACCGGTCGCACCGCCGCCGAATGCATGAACGATCTGTTTCAGACCGAGCTCAGCGTCGAGCGCAGCCTGGCCCTGTCGCACGAAAAAGAAACCATGTACCGCGAGCTGTTTGCGCCGGTTTTCCGCGAGGTGGCTGGCTTCACCGAATTTGCCACGCGCTCCCGGGCGATGGGCCTGAAGGTCGGTGTGGGCACGGCCGGTGACAAGCACAACATCGCGTTTGCTTTTTCGCACCTCGTGCTGCCGGACACCCCGCACGCCGTGGTGGGCGGCGACGAAGGCCTGCCGGGCAAACCTGAGCCGGCCATTTTTCTGGAAGCCGCCCGCCGCATGGGCGTGAAACCGGCCGATTGCATCGTCTTTGAAGACGCGCCCTTTGGCATTGAAGCGGCGCGCCGCGCCGGCATGCGGGCGGTGGCCTTGTGCACCTCGCACAGCGCCGGCGAACTGACTGGCCCGCACGTGGTGGCCAGCGTGCGCGACTATCACGAACTCATGAACCACCAATTTTTGGAGAAGCTCCATGCGCATGCGTGACGGCAACGGCCAGTCCACGGCCATCCACCGGGCGGATTACAGTGCGCCGGCATTCTGGATAGACACGGTCGAACTCTGCTTTGACCTGGACCCGACCAAGACGCGCGTGCTCAACAAGATGCGCCTGCGCCGCAACCCGGACGTGCCGGCGCAAGCGCTCAAGCTCAACGGCGAAGAGCTCAATCTGGCGCGCGTGCTGGTCAACGGGCTGGGCACCTCCTTCAAGATGGACGGCAGCGAGTTGGTGCTGGAAAACCTGCCCGAGGGCGAAGCGCCTTTCGAGCTGGAAATCTTCACCACCATCAGCCCGGCCAAAAACACCAAACTGATGGGTCTGTACGTCAGCAACGACTCATTCTTCACGCAGTGCGAGGCAGAGGGCTTCAGGCGCATCACTTACTTTCTGGACCGCCCGGACGTGATGGCCAGCTACACAGTGACGTTGCGCGCCGACAAGGCGCGTTACCCGGTGCTGCTGTCCAACGGCAACCTGGTCGAGCAAGGCCTGCTGGACGACGGCCGGCATTTCGCCAAGTGGGTGGACCCGCACAAGAAACCCAGCTATCTGTTTGCGCTGGTGGCCGGCCAGCTGGTGGCGCGCGAGCAGCGCATCACCGCACGCAACGGCCAGGACCACCTGCTGCAGGTGTATGTGCGTCCGGGCGACCTCGACAAAACCGAGCACGCCATGAACTCGCTGATGGCCTCGGTGGCCTGGGACGAAGCACGCTTCGGCCTGCCGCTCGACCTGGAACGCTTCATGATTGTGGCCACCAGCGACTTCAACATGGGCGCCATGGAGAACAAGGGCCTGAACATCTTCAACACCAAGTACGTGTTGGCCAGCCAGGCCACGGCCACCGACACCGACTTCGGCAACATCGAGAGCGTGGTCGGGCACGAGTACTTTCACAACTGGACCGGCAACCGCGTGACCTGCCGCGACTGGTTTCAATTGAGCCTGAAAGAAGGCCTGACGGTGTTCCGCGATCAGGAGTTTTCGCAAGACCTCTGCCACGAGCCCTCGGCGCGCGCCGTCAAGCGCATTGAAGACGTGCGCGTGCTGCGCACCGCCCAGTTCCCCGAAGACGCCGGCCCGATGGCGCACCCGGTGCGGCCCGACAGCTACATCGAAATCAATAACTTCTACACCGTCACCATCTATGAAAAAGGTGCCGAGGTCGTGCGCATGATGCAGACCCTGGTGGGCCGCGAAGGCTTTGCCAAAGGCATGGCGCTGTACTTCAGCCGCCACGACGGTCAGGCCGTGACATGCGACGACTTTGCCCAAGCCATTGCCGATGCCAACCCCGCCTCAGACCTGGCGCGGCTGTTGCCGCAGTTCAAGCGCTGGTACAGCCAGGCGGGTACGCCGCGCGTGCATGCTGAAGGTCACTATGACGCAGCGGCCCGCCGCTACACCTTGAGCCTGTCGCAAAGCTGCGGGCCCACCGCGGGCCAAAGCAGCAAAGAGCCCTTCGTCATTCCGGTCGGCCTGGGCCTGCTGGGCGCCAACGGCGCTGACCTGCCCCTGCAACTGAGCGGTGAAGCCGCCGCCGTGGCCGGTCCGCGCACCTTTGTACTGACCGAAGCCAGCCAGCGCTTTTGCTTTGAGAACGTGGACGCCGAGCCGGTGCCCTCTATATTGCGCGGCTTCAGCGCGCCGGTGGTGCTCGCGTTTGATTACAGCGACACGCAACTGCTGCACCTGCTGGCGCATGACAACGACCCCTTCAACCGCTGGGAAGCCGGCCAGCGCCTGGCCATTCGCCTGGCCATTCAGGCCATCGCTGCCAGAACCGAAGCTGTCAGCGCCAACCCGCTGGACGAGTCCTATGTGGAGGCCATGCGCAGCGTGTTGTGCCACCCGCTGCTGGACGCCGCCTTCAAGGAGCTGGTGCTGACGCTGCCTTCTGAAACCTACCTGGCCGAGCAGCTGGATGTGGTGGACCCGCAGCGCATCCATGCCGTGCGCGAAGCCATGCGCCTGCAACTGGCTGTGGCGCTGGCGCCCGACTGGGCCCGCGCCTACGAACTCTGCCAGGACAACGGCGCTTACTCCCCCGACGCGCTGTCGGCCGGCCGCCGCGCGCTGGCCGGCATGGCGCTCACACACCTGTGCCTGGCAGAGCAGGCCGCTGGCGACAACACCTGGCCCGAGCGCACGCTGCAAACCTTTGACAAGGCCGGCAACATGACCGACCGCTTCAATGCGCTGACCGCACTGGTCAGCAGCGGTCATGCGCTGGCCGGCGTGGCGCTCTCGCGCTTTCATGCCTTGTTCAAAGACGAAGCGCTGGTCATCGACAAATGGTTCAGCCTGCAGGCCGGCACGCCCGACCGCGGCGGCAACGTGCTGCCGGCTGTGCGCCAGCTCATGAAACACGCCGACTTCAGCCTGCGCAACCCGAACCGCGCGCGCAGCGTGATCAGCACCTTCTGCCAGGCCAACCCCGGCGCATTTCACCGTGCCGATGCAGCGGGCTATATCTTCTGGGCCGACCGCGTGGTCGAACTCGACGCCATGAACCCGCAAGTGGCCGCCCGCCTGGCCCGCGCCCTGGACCGCTGGACCAAGCTGGCCGAACCCTACCGCAGCGCGGCCCGCGAAGCCATCGCCCGCGTCGCCGCCAAGGCAGACCTGAGCAACGATGTGCGCGAAGTCGTTTCACGCGCCTTGGCCAACTAGCATGCTGCAAAATCCTTCCGCCTAAAAAGGTCACCATGTCCACCAAAATCTCCCTGACCCGCTACCTCGTCGAGCAGCAACGCTCTGAAGGCCACATTCCTTCGCAGTTGCGGCTGCTGCTGGAAGTGGTGGCCCGTGCCTGCAAAGGCATCAGCCAGGCTGTCAACAAGGGTGCGCTGGGCAGCGTGCTGGGCACGGCGCACAGCGAGAACGTGCAGGGCGAGGTACAAAAAAAGCTCGACATCATCGCCAACGAAGTGCTGATCGAGGCCAACGAATGGGGCGGTCACCTGGCGGCCATGGCGTCCGAAGAAATGGACAGCATCTACGTGGTGCCCAACCGTTATCCGCAAGGTGAATACCTGCTGCTGTTTGACCCGCTAGACGGCTCGAGCAACATCGACATCAACGGCGGCATCGGCACCATCTTCAGCGTGCTCAAAAAGCCCGAAGGTAACTCGGGCGTCGATGAAAAAGACTTTCTGCAAGCCGGCAAGCTGCAAGTGGCTGCCGGTTACTGCATCTACGGCGCACAGACCACGCTGGTGCTGACGGTGGGTGACGGGGTGGCCATGTTCACGCTGGACCGCGAGCAAGGCTCGTTCATGCTGATTGAAGAAAACATACAGATCCCTCTCGACACGCAAGAGTTCGCCATCAACATGAGCAACATGCGGCACTGGGACGAGCCGGTCAAGCGCTACATCGATGAGTGCCTGCAAGGCAAGGAAGGCCCGCGCGGCAAAGACTTCAATATGCGCTGGGTCGCCGCCATGGTGGCCGACGTGCACCGCATCCTCACGCGCGGCGGCGTCTTCATGTACCCCTGGGATAAGCGCGAGCCCAACAAGGCCGGCAAACTGCGCCTGCTGTACGAAGCCAACCCCATGAGCTGGCTGATCGAGCAGGCCGGCGGCGCTGCCACCAACACACGTCAGCGCATTCTGGACATTGAGCCCGGCAAACTGCACGAGCGCGTGAGCGTGGTACTGGGCTCTAAAAACGAAGTCGAGCGCATCACCAGTTACCACGCCTGAGCAAGGACTGGCAAACGCCTGTAAGTCCTAGCCCCCTGGGCGAGGGCGGACAAAGTTCAGGACTTGCTTTGCGCGTTTTGAATGGCGGCCTGAGCGCGGTTGGCCGACTGGCTGGCAGCCTTGTTTTGGACAACCATGCCCAGCAACCTCGCGCCGTGTTCGACTGCAATCGAGCCGTACGAGATGTCGCCATTGACCACCGCGTCTTTGTGAAACTCAACGCGTTCAGCGGCGTAAATATTTCCCTCGACTTTCCCTGCCACCAGCACCCGGTGCGCCGTGATGTCTCCCTTAACCTCACCCGTCGGGCCGATGGCGACCGAGATTTTGTTGTCAGGCGTGGTTTCGATGTTGCCGAACACTTTGCCGTCTATCCGGACACTGTCGAGCAACACCAGACGGCCAAAGACGGTGGTGGTGCGGCCAACCAAGGTGTCAAACCTTTCCTGCGTGGCAGCGAAGGATTTGTTTTTGAATTTATCAAACATGGCAGGACTCTTGTGGGTGGGGTCAGGGGGCCTTGACAGGCAAAACATGCATGGGGTTCAAGGCTCTGCCCTGGTGAAAAATTTCGTAGTGCAAATGCGGCCCGGTAGACCGGCCTGTGTTGCCGACATCACCGATCACCGTGGACGTGTTCACCTGCGTGTTTTCAGCCACGTGGCGCTTGTTCAAATGCGCGTAGCGGGTGATGAAGTTTTCGGCATGCCTGATTTCAATGATGTTGCCGTAGCCCGGGTCCCAACCTGAGCGAGTCACCACGCCCGGGCCAGCGGCCAGCACCTTGGTGCCGATCTCGGCCGCAAAATCAAGGCCCTCGTGCATGGCCAGGGCGCCGGTGAAGGGGTCGTTGCGAACACCAAAGCCGCTGGTGAACCGGAAGTCCGATTGAATCGGCAAGCCAATGGGCAAAGCCTCCAGCCATTCGAGATGGTTTTGCCATTTTTTCTCATAGGCAGCCAGGGATTCGCTCACGCCCATGGCTTGCTCGGAAGCCTGCTGAAACTCTGTCTGCAGGGGTTGGCGAAAAAAACCTACCTTGAAGTAAGACGGCAATTGCGCAGAAATGAAAGGCCCACCCCGGGGCTCGTCTTTGAGGTTAAGGCTGTTCTTCAAGACGGCCGGCGTGGCCAAGGTCATGAAGCGGTTCTTCATCACCTCTAATTTTTTGACTTCTTGAACGTTCTGGTCGAGCACCGTTTTGAGCTGGTCCAGTCGCTCCCGGTAGACGGACTCCATGCGCTTTTGCTCCAGCTCGGTGGTCACACCGCCCAGCTTGCGGGCGAGGTCGGGGTTGTACTCGACAGCAATTCGCAGGCCCACCCAGTTCAAGACAAAGCCCATCAACAGCAAGCCTGCGGCCAACGCCAAGGCAGCAAGCAAAACATTGCGCGCCGTGATGGAGATTTTCTTAACCTGGCTGGTCGGGCCAGAAAGCCACATTAATTGCATGCGAATCCGAACAAAGGGGAGCGAATCTTAGGCATTTAAGCTCAACAAGTCCACCCCGGAATATTTGCAAAACGGCTACGAAAGACTGCCGGAGATTTTTTAAACCAGGTTTCTCAAGGCTTTTAATCATCCTGCCTCGATGTGAGCACTTGCAAACTAAGGCGCAGAAAGGTTGGTGGCCGGTCATCAGCTAAACTCATTCCATAGCCACTTATCAATAAGCGGCGCAGACAAAAGCCGGTGTAGCTCAGTCGGTAGAGCAGCTCATTCGTAATGAGAAGGTCGGGTGTTCGATTCATCTCTCCGGCACCACACAAATCAAAAAAAGCCCCGCAGTCCAAAAGACTGGGGGCTTTTTCTTGGCGGGTGCTGCTCGCAGCGCTCAGGGCGGCATCAGTCCAGCTTGATGCCGGCCTTGGTGATGATGGTGCCCCACTTGCGCGACTCGCTGTCGATGAAGGACTTGAATTGTTCCGGCGAGCCGCCACCCAGGATCAAGCCTTGTTTGGCCATGTTCTGCTTGAATGCCGGGTCGGTCATGGCAGCGTTGACGTCGGCATTGATGCGCTTGACGATCTCAGCGCTGGTGCCTGCGGGTGCAAACAGGCCGTTCCAGGCCAAGGCGTCAAAGCCTGGAAAGCCGGCTTCGGCCACGGTCGGCAAATCGGGGCGGGCTGCCAGGCGCTGCGGGCTGGTGACGGCCAGCAGCTTCAGGCGGCCGCCCTGCACCAGTGCCAGCAAGGCGGGCTCCACGGTCATCAGCGCCTGAGTTTCACCCTGGGCTACCGACAACGCTGCCGGCGGCGAGCCATTGAAGGGAATGTGCGTGGCCTCAAAGCCCGCCGTGCTTTTGAGCAACTCCATCGTCAGGTGCGAAGAGCTGCCCAGGCCGACCGAGGCGTAGCTGACCTTGTTGCCCTGCGCCTTGGCCCAGGCCACGTACTCACGCAGGTTGTTGGCCGGGTGGTTGGCCGGCACGGCCATCACATTGGGCTGCGAGGTGGTCAGCACAATCGGCAGCAAGTCTTTGGCCGGGTCGTAAGGCATCTTCTTGAACATGAAGGGGCCAAAGGCAATCGGGCCGTTGAAACCGATGCCCAGCGTGTAACCGTCCGGCGCAGCCTTGGCCACGGCGTCCATGCCGATGGTGCCACCGGCACCCGGCTTGTTCTCGACCACCAGCGGCTGGCCCCAGCGGGCTTTGAGTGTTTCGCCCATGCTGCGGACAATCACATCGAGCGAGCTGCCGGCCGGCGCAGGCACGAGCACGCGCACCGGTTTGTCGGGCCAACTTTGGGCTGCGGCTGGCAGAGCGGCCAGCGCGCACAGGCCCACTGCGGCGGCGATGGCCAGGCTCAAATGGCGTTTGGATGTGTGGCAATTCATGGCGTGTCTCCTGCGTTGATGAATCATTTTGTGGGGCGGCAACCCTGCATCATAGGGCGGGCTGGCGTCTGGCCCGCCGCCTGGCGCGTTTGAAATATAGAAAATCCAGCTACGGGAAACCACTCTTTGGCCGGCCTGCCGGCCGGTGATAACCTGAGCGGTTACAACGGCCCCGAGTTCCTTCATTACAGGAGACAGAACCATGATTTCCAAGCCCACAATTTCTCAAGTTCGCCAGTTGCTTTTGCCTGTCGCCCTGCTGGCCGCTGCCGGTAGCGCCATGGCGCAAGACGCCTGCACAAACCGCGGTCAACTGGACACGGCCTATTGCGATGCCAACAAGGACCTGGTGGCCGATCTGCCCACCGACAAGAGCAAGCAACGCGACCCGTCCACACTGGTGTGGGCCTACACCCCCGTAGAAGACCCGGCGGTTTACGCCAACATTTTCAAACCCTTCACCGAGCACCTTGAAAAGTGCGTTGGCAAAAGAACCGTGTACTACCCGGTGCAGTCCAATGCCGCCGAAATCGAAGCCATGCGCTCTGGTCGCCTGCACTTTGCAGGTTTTTCAACCGGCCCGACCGGCTTTGCAGTCAACATGGCCGGTGCCGTGCCTTTTGCGGCCAAGGGCGTGGGCAACGATGTGCGCGGCTACAACCTGCTGGCCATCGTGAAAGCCGGCAGCCCGTTTCAAAAATTGAGTGATCTCAAAGGCAAGAAAGTTGCCCACACATCGCCTTCGTCCAACTCGGGCAACCTGGCACCGCGCGTGCTTTTCCCCGACCTCGGCCTGACCCCCGACAGCGACTACAAACCCATGATGTCCGGCGGGCATGACAAGTCCATTCTGGGCGTTTCATCGGGCGACTACGAGATGGCGGCTGTCGCATCTGACGTGTATGACCGGATGATCACGCGCGGCACGGTCAAGAAAGATGAGTTCCGGATCATCTACCGCAGCGCGACTTTCCCGACCTCTTCTTTTGCCTACGCGCACGACCTGAAACCCGAGCTGGCAGCCAAACTGCAGCAATGCTTTTACAGCTTCCGCTTTCCAGCCGAGATGCAAAAAGAATTCAACGGTGACGACCGTTTCCTGCCAATCACCTATGCCAAGGATTGGGCCGTGGTGCGTGATGTGGCCGAAAAATCCGGCACGCCCTACAACAAGGCCGCTTACGAGGCCGAGGCCAAGCGCGAAGCAGAAGCTGCCGCCAAGCGAGCAGCTCAAAAGAAACCCTGAGCGTGATCGCACAAGCACCCGCCCTGCTTTCCATCCAGCATCTGCGCAAGGAATACCGCGCGGGTGAGGCGGTTCTGCTGGACATCAATCTGGACATTGATGCCTCCGGCGTGACGGCGATCATCGGCCCGTCAGGCACCGGCAAGTCCACGCTGATTCGTTGCATCAACCGGCTGATTGACCCGACCGCCGGGGAGATCATGTTCAAGGGTCTGAACCTTGCTCAGCTTAAGGGCAAGGCCTTGCGCGAGGCGCGTTGCCACATCGGCATGGTGTTCCAAGAATACA
>JBIKHR010000137.1:0-7517 GCA_044362035.1 Polaromonas sp.
GTAACTCCCGGTTCTCTCGTTCCAAAGCCTTGAGTTGCTCATGTTCGCTGCGGGTCACACCCTCGCGCAGCTTGGCACCAATCTGCTCGGGCCTTAATCGAACGCCTTTGGCATAACTTAATCCTTTCGAGTCATAAAAACACGCAGTTTCTATCGCTCAAAATGGATCAGTTTTTAATCGCAGGTCAAGCGATGCGTTGCGGCAGCAGTTCGCGACCGCGCTGGCAGGGGCCTGAGGGCGTCGCCCGTGGCCCCTCCGCGCGGCCAGTTCAGCCGCGACGCTCTCATTGGCCTCGCGTCAGAGGAAACCGCGAAAGGGCATCTGGACCACGCTGGACTGGATGAACTTCACGAAGGTGAAGTAGTCGAAGACCGGAAGCCCGGTCTCCTGTTGTATCTCGGCAGAGAACGTGGGCAGGTTGGAGCATTCGATCAGCATGCCGGCCATATCGGTATGGGCTCTGGCAAAACGCGTGGCAATCCCGACCACCTGGCTGCGCAGCAGGTCGGCGTCCATCTCCAGGCGCTTGCCTCCCATGTGGGTCGCGTAGAACTCGGTTGATTCCTCGATGCCTTGGATGACTAGGTTCATGTCCGGGGTTGCGCCCGCAACCTCCATGAAGGATCCGTCGAGCAGGGATCGTGATGCCGTGAGTATGCCGATTTTGCGGTTACCGAGCATGCGGCTCAGCAGGGGAATCAGCATCAGCGGCGAGGTGAATACCGGGACGCTGACCTCCTCGGCCAGATAGTCCTGCAGTGATACGAAAAAGCCGCATGCCGTCACGATAGCGCGCACGCCTTCGTCCTGGAGTTCGCGCGCTGCCGCCCGCATACGTTGGGCGCCAAGCGGCGCCTGACCGCCGGGCCACAGCCGCGGCGGCGGCGGCACGTCAAACAGGCCCTCGACGACCTTCATCCGCACTGGCACGTCGTAGCTCGACGCATTGGCCACGTCCCCCGGCAATGCCGGATAACGCCTGCCATCAAACATCAACACGCCAATAGCGTGCCCATAATAGGCTCGTTTGCCAGTGAGCTTCACGGCAGCGTGGCGCTCATGGCGCGCGATAGGCTGTGCATTCGACTTCTACCGTGATATCCGGGTGGAAGAACGCGCTCATGTAGATCCATCCCAGAGCCGGGCGAATGTTATTAAATACTTCGGCATGGGCACGGCCCGATTCGATCCAATGTGTCGGGTCAGCCACGTAGATGCGGGTTTTGATCACATCCTCAAAGCCCATACCCAGCGCCCTCAGAGCGTCGCCGATCATTGCAAGACTGACCTGAGTCTGGCGGTAGACGTCGCCAGGATGCAGAATGGTCCCGTCTGGCCCCGCCGGCGAGCAAAGGCTTGTCTCCACCAAATTTCCAATGCGTACTGCGCGTGCGAAGCCGTTTTTTTCTTCCCAAGGACGCGATGTAGTGTAGATTTGTCTCTCTACGTTTATGTTGACGCCAGCGGCGACTTTCTTGTTTGCCTTCGGAGTTTCGGTCATAACTGCATTCCCTCAATTGTGTGTTCGGGGCGTATTGCTGCTAGCCCATTCATCAATTCCCTAATGTCCGGCATGGTATCTAGATGTTTTATGTTTCTTAGCAGCGCGCCTGCAGCGCTACTGCCAATCGCAGGCACGACACAGGCTAGGAATTTTCCTTCCAGTTGCTCTTCGCTCATTGGGCGCTGCGGCGTACCCGTCGGCACTCGCACGGTTCGACTGACGGAGTGGCCTGATTCGTCGTACGCAGTCACCACAGCCCCTTCCTGACAGCCTGCCAGTTCTCGAGCCGCCATGCCATTGGTGGCGGCCCGAATAGTCAAAAGGTCCATCGCGGCAACCAGGCGTGGATCGCGCAACATCGTTGCTTGTAAGTGCTCAGGCGCAACGGTTCCAAAAGCCAGCGCTGCCGCGAGGGCAAAGGTTAGGCTGAACTGTGCCTGCGTTGTGTCGTCGGGTCTGCCATAAGGCATGTTATTTAACACGGCCTGCGGTACTTCACACAACACCTGCGCAGCAGGGGCGCCAAGCGCCGTCCGCACCTCAAGGAGCGCCTCCACTGCTGCCTGGCCATAGGAGCAGATTGGGTACAGCTTAAATGCCATGGGCTGCTGCTCAAGAGTGTAGTAATCGCCTAACCCGCGAATCTCCGAGAATTCGATTGTGCCTTGGTTAAACAGCGCGGCGAACCCGTGGGGATGAGTGGCCATATTTGCACGGGTGTAGATCCCGGCACGGGCCATTAGTGCCGCGCGCATACCCAATTCAGCGGCCATGCCACATGCTACAGCTTTCATGGGCGTGCCGACGATGGCCCGCAATCCACTGGCCTGAGACATCGCTATGCCGATCGCAGCGTCAGTTGCGGTCTGATCGAGCGAAAAAACCTTTGACGCAGCCGCCGCGGCAGCCATGCTGCCCAGCAATCCGGTTGTCCAGAAGCCGCGCCAAAACAGTTCATGTGTAAATGCACGGCCTAGGGCGCAATGCACTTCGACGCCGGCGATAAAAGCCTCCATCGTCTGGATCCCGGAAGCGCCGACCATCTCTGACGCCGCCCAAGCCGCTGGCCAAACCACGGCACTCGCGTGAACCATGCCATCGTAGGAAACATCGTCAAAATCCAGCGCATGCGAGGCTGTCCCGTTCACCAATGCCGCGGCACAACTCGATCCAGGACTCTTGCTGCCCAGCAAGGTACATGGACCGTTGCCGAACTGGGTCAGGGCCAGCTTGCGCACTAGCACGGTGCTGGGGTGTGTCGAACCAGCTATGGAAACACCAAGAATATCGATCAGACTGCGACACGCCTCGTGCTGTGCGGCCGCCGGGGCGCCAGTGGCGGAAAACCCGGCGACCCAGCCCCCAACGTGCGCAGTTAGCTCCACTTTACTGGCCTAACACGCCCCATTGCTTATTGAGCTCGGTAAAGTACCCGGTCTGCTGTTTGATCGTTATCCAGTTGTTGACGAAATTGATCCATTGCTGGTCTTCGATCGGCATGAGAAACGCCATCGGAATGCTATTCTTTGGTTTGTCCAGCAGAACCAGTTGCAGATCAGGATACTGCTTCATCAGCGCCGCTCCCTCGATCAAGCTGGCCACGGTGAAATCCACCTTGCCAGCCAGCAGTTCTTGGAAGTCACGCGCTGGCGATTCCACCCGCTTGACTTTGACTTTGGGCAGGGTCGTTTGCACGAACTGCTCGAACGTTGTACCTAGGTTGTAAGCGGCAGTCAATTTCGGGTCGTTCATGGCCTCCCAAGACTTGAACTTGGCGGCGTTTTTCTTTAGTACAAGTGGGAAAAACGCATTACGTCCCCAGGGAATGGAGAACGCAGCCGCCTTCGCCCGAGCGACACTCATCGAGGTGCCGGTCATGGCGATATCGAACTTGTCGGACTGCACGGCCGTCATGATGGACTTCCAGTCGGTGATGACAAACTCGACCTTGACTCCGAGTTCCTTGGCGAGTTCATTGGCAGCATCGATCTGGTGGCCGCGGAACTCATTGCTGCCGGGATCGCGAAAACTCATGGGCATGAAGTCACCTGTCGTGCCAACGCGCAGGATGCCGGTCTCCTGGACCTTTTGCAGGCGCGATTTGCTCGCCTGGGCCAACGCGTCGACTGGCGCTAGTAGGGTCGCCACAGTCAGCGCCACAGCGAGGGAGGGAAGGAAGCGTTTGAACATATTTAATCCTTAGGTATTTACGGGTTGAGGGATGCAACAGGGTAGGCAGACTGCAGGGTATGGTTCAACTTTTCACGCCGGCGCTCTGGGCTTTCCATACCAGATGCAAGAAGGCTGTCTGTGACGCACTGCCCAAAGACCGCAAGCGCCCCAGCGTCGGCGCTGGTGAGTGCTCCAGCTGGCCAAACAGTGTCGTGGCAATAGGTGCCAATCACGCCATCTTTTGCCGGCGATCCGGTCGGAACCGTCTGGGTACGGATGCCTTTGCGAATCAGACGTCGCAGGGTCGCAACACCACGATCCGAAGTGCCTAGGTTCTCGTTATCGTGCACGGCAATCGGGCGCTGCGATACCTGAACCTCATAGTCGCCTGGAAAGCGCTGGCGTTGCTCGTACGAGCGCTCTTCTTCTGTCTGACCCACAAAATCGATGCTCTGCTTGCCAACTTTCAACGCGTCGCCGATGCCCTTAGGATCGAGTTCAGCGCGGAAGAAACGCCAGCCGATGGTCATGGTGTTGAAATCGTCAATCGGTACCATCCAGCGCAGCATGGACGAGCGCTGCATCAGCTTGGTCTTGTCAGCAGCCTCCCAGATGGCCCCAGTCTGGTTACAGTTTGGAAGGATGGTCTCGGTGGAGCGCGTCCACCAGTGGTCCTTCCACAGTCGGGTCTGAACATTGATCATTCCCAAGGGGGTTTCGCGGTACTCGATTTCCTGTTCAGCCCCGGACGCATCACCAAATTGGGCGCCCGTCATACGGGTGTGCAGATACACCACATGCACAGGGTCCTGAGTGTTCTCGTAGACCTGCAACCAGTTGCAGGTGATGGAGAGCGAGAATGGCACCATCTGCGTATCTGCAATAAATTCGGTGTCATAACGCGGCATTTCGGGCATAGCGTCAGGATGTCCGAAATAAGCAAACAGAATGCCATTGACCTCGCGCACAGGATAGGCGCCATGAACCAAGCGCGAGCGGATTCGGTCTGTGGGCTCGGCAGGGGTTGCCAAGATACGCCCGTCAATGTCATAGTGCCAGCCGTGGTAACAGCAAGCGATTCCACACTCTTGGATGATGCCGTATTCAAGGCTGGCGCCCCGGTGCGAGCAGTGCTTGTGCAACAGGCCTAACCGTCCTGATCCGTCGCGGAAAACCACTAGGTCCTCTCCGAGGATGCGCAGCGGTACTGGCAAATCGCGTACTTCGCTGGCCATGGCGATTGGCTGCCAACAGCGACGCAGCCACTCACCACAAGCACTGCCAGGCCCGACACGGGTCAACTCGGCGTCCGACTCCCCAACATCGCGCCGCAAGTAACCTGCGTACCCTTTGAGACCGGAAGTATCGATAGCTGCAAATGTATCGCTCATAAATTTTGTTCAGTCTCCATGGTTGAAGATCAGGATCACATCGCCGTTCAGGAAATAAAAGGATTTAAGGTTAATTTACTGCAATGAAACTTGTCAAGCACCAAAAACAATAAATCCGGTATTATCAAGAATTAAAACATCTATCCACCATCTGTGACTAGCTCCGACTACATCGTCCAACTTGAATCCGTTTCTAAGCACTTCGGCAATTTCCAAGCCCTTCGCAACGTTTCGCTATCAGTTCGGCCTGGAGAAAAGGTTGTTATCTGTGGGCCGTCCGGCTCTGGAAAATCCACCATGATCCGTTGTGTGAATCGTCTGGAGCGCCACGAATCAGGCCGCATCATTGTGGACGGTTTGGAGTTGACCAACGACACGCGCAACCTACAGTCCGTGCGCTGCGAGGTCGGTATGGTTTTTCAAAGCTTTAACCTGTTTCCGCATCTGTCCGTCCTGGACAACCTCACGCTGGGCCCTATGCGCGTACGCAAAATGAGCCGTAAAGAGGCTGAAGAGGTGGCCATGCATTTCCTGCAGAGGGTACGCATCCCCGAACAGGCACATAAATACCCAGCGCAGCTTTCTGGCGGTCAACAGCAGCGCGTAGCCATTGCCCGCTCTTTGTGCATGAAGCCCAAGCTGATGCTGTTTGATGAACCTACATCGGCGCTGGATCCGGAGATGATCAACGAAGTGCTCGAAGTGATGGAGACGCTTGCTAGAGACGGAATGACCATGATGGTAGTCACTCATGAAATGGGGTTTGCCAAGAGGGTAGCCGATACCATGGTCTTCATGGACAAGGGGGAAATCGTCGAAACTGCGCCACCGGCGACATTTTTTAGCAACCCTTCCACCGAGCGCTGCCAGAATTTTCTTAAGCAAATCCTTACGCACTGACATGTCTCCCCGCATTTTCATCCTCGCAGTCATCGCAGCCCTGGTCACCACGGGTTGCAACAGCAACTACACATGGGGCTGGTTCGTCATTTCGCCCTTGACCCCGAAGGGCCAGACTAATCTGATGTTTTTGATGTCCGGCTTAGGTTGGACAGTGCTGCTGGCGGTCTGCGCGATCCTATTGTCGGTGACGACCGGCCTGTTGGTTTCTTTGTTGTCCTTGTCCAGACATCGGGGGCTGCGTGCAATCGGTCGCATGTACGTCGAGGCGTTTCGATCCATCCCCATGCTGGTCATGGTGCTCTGGGTTTACTACGGGCTACCAGTTGTTCTAGGAATAGAGTTGGGCGTTTTCGCCGCTGGCGTCGTGGCACTGGCACTCTGCGACAGTGCCTTCGAGTCGGAGATTTTTCGCGCCGGTATCCAGTCGATTGATCGCGGGCAGCATGAAGCCTCTGAATCGATCGGTCTGTCCTGGTTCGACAAGATGCGTTTCGTCATCCTGCCGCAGGCAATACGCCGCATACTGCCCCCTTTGGGCAACCAGTTTGTCTATATGCTGAAGACTTCGTCGCTAGTGTCCATCATCGGGCTTACGGAACTCACCCGCAAGGCCAACGAACTTGTCGTGACCGAATATCGGCCTCTAGAGATCTACACCTTTCTTATTCTGGAGTACCTGGTGCTTATCGTGATCGTGTCGTTTATGGTGCGAAAACTTGAGCAACGCATGGGCATTTCAGATCGACGTCCGGGTTGATAAACGGATGCTCTAACGACGCTGCATTACGTCTCCATTCATCCGAATATCGGCTTGACTACTCCCTGTCAACGGCAACCCACCTTGCTGGCGCTAGGCGACGCGGCGGTGTTGATTGAATTTTCCAATCACCTAGACATCGCCGTCAACAAACATATCCAAATGTTAGCAAAGGCAATCCGCGAGCAGCGTATGCCCTGGGTTCGGGACGTGGTTCCAGCGTTAACAACGTTGGCTGTGCATGTCGATCCAGTCTGCCTCGGCTTCGCCGATCCGATTGAACCGGTGCGCAGCCTCCTTGCCCAATGCCTAGATGATGGTATGCCGCCAGAGCGGCCCATCAGGCAAGTTCGAATTCCTGTCTGTTACGAGGCTGAGTTCGGCCTTGACCTGGACGATATTAGCCAGCGCACCGGTCTGAGCGTCGAGGAGGTTGTTGAGCGGCACAAGCACAGCGAGTTCATGGTCCTCATGGTGGGTTTTGTACCTGGCCACCCTTACCTCGGCGGTTTGGCGCCCAGCTTGTCCGTGCCCCGCCGGTCCGCACCACGCGTCAAGATGCCGTGCGGCGCCGTCGCCATAGCTAACGCCCAATGCGTGGTGTACCCGTTCGAGATTCCGGGCGGCTGGAGCGTGGTCGGCCGAACGCCGCTACGGGTGTTTGACGCCAATCGCGGCCAGCCGAGCCTATTCGAGCCAGGCGATCAGGTTATTTTCGAGCGCATCGACCTTGGTGAGTTCCATGCGTTGGCACGTGAAGAGGGCACCGAGTGACTGGCTCGGCAAGCG
>JBIKHR010000138.1:0-7486 GCA_044362035.1 Polaromonas sp.
TCCATGGTGTTCCAGTCGTATGCCTTGTTCCCCCACATGCGGGTGAGCGAAAACATTCGCTATGGCCTCGAAGTCAGCCGCACCCCCCGCGACGTGATGCAAGCCAAGACCCGTGAAGTGATGAAGCTCATGGGCTTGGAAGCCCTGGGAGAACGTTATCCGCACGAGCTCTCGGGCGGCCAGCAGCAGCGTGTGGCCGTGGCCCGGGCGCTGGTGCTCGAGCCCATGGTCTTGCTGTTTGACGAACCACTGTCCAACCTGGATGCCAAGCTGCGCCGGCGCGTGCGCCAGGAAATCCGCGATCTGCAGCAATCCCTTAAGCTCACCGTCATTTATGTCACGCACGACCAGGAAGAAGCCCTGGCCGTGTCCGACACGATTGTGGTCATGAACAACGCCGTGGTGGCGCAAATGGGCAGCCCGCGCGAGCTGCATGAGCGCCCCAACAGCCGCTTTGTGGCGGACTTCATTGGCGAGGCCAATGTGCTGCCCTGCCAGATTCTGGACTCTGGCCCGGACGGCACGCGCGTACAACTGGGCAGCCTGCAGCTGACGCTACTAGGCCAAACCACGCGCCGCGGTGCCGGGCATGTGGCCATACGCCCGGGGCGCATTGCGCTGCATGCGCAAAGCGCTGGGGTGCAGACACCGCTGCTGACGGCCACACTGGCCAAGTCCAGCTACCTTGGCGAGTACTTCGAGCACACGGTTCAAACCGAGCTGGGCGAGGTGCTGGTGGCCAGCAGCAACACCACCGAGCAACTCAGCCCCGGTCAGGCCGTGGGCCTGGGCTTCAGCCCGGACACCGTGGTCTTGCTGCAGGACTGAGGGCTGCCCCGGCCCTGCCTTTCGGGCTCACAAGGGGGCCAGCGCAATGCGGCTCAGCGTGCTGACTTCCTGCGCCAGCAAGGCGTTGGTGGCCAGTACCTCGTTGCCATTGGCAATGGCGCCCGGCGTGAAGAAATCGTTCACGCGTCCGCCGGCTTCCTCTACCAGCAGCAGGCCGGCGGCCACGTCCCATGAGTTGATGTGCGACTCTGCATAGGCTTCGGTTCGACCGGCAGCCACATAGGCCAGGCCCAGCGTGCCCGAACCGGCACGGCGTACCGCGCAACCGGCTTCAACGCCTGAGCGAACCAAGCTCAGATAAGGCTCGGGCGGGGTCCGGTTGGACCAGCCGATCTCAAAAGTCGCAGCCGTCAGTTCGGCCACACTGCTGACGCGGATGGGCGAGCCATTCAGGCGTGCGCCATGACCGCGTTCGGCCAGGAAAAGTTCGTCATGCAGCGCGTCATAGACCGCGCCCACCATCACGCGGCCGTTCTCGAGAAAACCCAGTGAAATACAGCAATGCGGAATCTGCCGGGCGAAGTTGGCAGTGCCATCGACGGGGTCCACAATCCACAGACGCGGCGCCTCTGTGACGCCGCCCGTTTCTTCGCCCATCACGGCGTCTTGCGGAAAGTGCCGGGCAATGGCTTCCTTGACATAGGCTTCAACCGCGCCATCGGTGGCAGTCAGGTAGTCCTGACGGCCTTTGAGCGAGTAGGCGGGGCGGTTTGGGTCATAAAAAGCGGTACGGATCATGGCGCCAGCGGCGCGCACAACTTCTTCGGCGACGCGTGAAACTTCCTGGAGTGTTGGCATGGTGCGGTCTGCGGGGGTAAGTGAAAGAAGTGTTCGAAGTTAACACGTGCCTGCGACCCGCCTCAGAAGGGGGAACCCTGCATCTTCAGTCGAAAAAAAATTCCAAGCTGGTCAAGTCCGCGTTGCCATGCAAAATGTCGTCATGAACATCCTGCTCATTGAAGACGAACAGCGCATCGCCGACTTGATCGTTAACAGCTTTGAATCGGCCGACATGCAGGTTCACCACGAGACCGATGGTTTCAGGGGGCTGAACACGGCCCTGATCAAAAACTTCGATGCCATCGTTCTCGACGTGGCGCTGCCCCTGATGGACGGCTTTCAGGTGCTGGCAGAGATCCGGCGCAAGGGCCTGAATACCCCGGTCATCATGCTGACCGCCAAAACAGACCTGTCGGACCGTTTGAACGGGTTCGAGTTGGGCGCCGACGACTATCTGGCCAAACCCTTTTTCATCGAAGAGCTGATCGTTCGCCTCAAAACACTGATTGCCAGAAAATCCGGCAGCGTTGCCAGCACCATTGTTCAAAGCGGGCTGACCCTGGACCGCTTCGCCCGCCTGGCCACGTGGGGGCTGCGCACCAGCGCCTTGACGCAGCGCGAGTATGTTTTGCTCGAATGCCTGATGCTGTCACCAGGGCAAATTTTTTCGCGCCAGCAAATTCTGCGGCAAGTCTGGAACGTGGACTTTGACCCCGGCACCAACGTGGTGGATGTCTGCATTCAAAGGCTGCGCAAAAAACTGGCCGACGCCAACCCGGACTCGACCAACGTCTTTCCCATAGAGACCATACGCGGCGTTGGCTACCGGCTCAACAACGCCTGATCATCCATGCTCAGATCTTTTCGGCTTCATGTTTTTCTGGCTGTGGTCGTTTGCGTCCTGGCTTTCAGCGGGGCCTCCCGCCTGCTGGTGGCCAACTCGGCCTTTGAGCCCTTACACGGCCACTTCATTGAAATCCTGGCTCGCCACACGGCGCGCGAACTGCGGGCAACACCCGGCCCGGTTGATTCCGGTCAGTTGAAAATCAATCTGGAAAAATCATTGGACGACATCCGGCCTGGCGAAATGCTGGTCTGGACGGACCCGGGCACAACTTCTGCAGGCGCAGCAACGGCGTTGACCCAGGCTTTGGGGGCCACCGGCACCGTTTGGGTCCGTGTGGAAGAACAGCACCCCGGCCAGCCCTTTGAGATGGCGGATCTCAACGCCAATGCGCAAGACTGGCGGGTTCTGCGAACCCAGCACCAGCAGGGGCCGGTCTACGTAGCGATTCAAAAAACCGTGCTGCTCAGAGCAGCAGACGGCATCCTGCAAACCCGGGACGGTATTTTGCGCAACCTGTTGCCCATGCTGCTTGCCTTCATAGTGCTGGTGACATTGTTGCTGACTCGATCTGCACTAAAACCAGTGCTGACGCTGCAAAAAGCCTTTGCCCGCGTCGACATCAAAAACCAGACCGAGCACATTCGTCCAGAGTTGCACTACCAGGAGTTTGCCGGCTTCATCAGCTACTTCAACGCACTGATTGACCGGCTGCGCGCAAGCTACGCCCAGGCGGCCCGGTTTTCAAGCGATGCAGCCCATGAACTGCGCACGCCGCTGACCATCATCCGCGGCTATCTGCACCGCCTGGTGAACGAATCTCCTGATGGCTCGCATACGCAAATTCAGCTGTCCCTGGTGGCTGAAGAAGTCGAGCGACTGATCTCCATTTCCAACAAGCTGCTGGTCCTTTCGCAAGCCGATGCAGGTCGGATGACCCTGGAAAAACAGCCTATCAAGTTAAACGACCTGATCGGCGAGATGATCGATGACCTCAAATGGGCCCATAGCTACCTGCGCTTTTCTGTGGACCTGGCACCAGGCATCAGCTTTACGGGCGACTCCGAGCTGATCCAGCAGTTGATGAGCAACCTGTTTGGCAACGCCGTGAAGTACAACCATCCAGGGGGGCAGGTCAATGTCAAGGCCACAACGGTTCAGCACAAAGTGATTTTCAGCATCAGCAACACCACGCACCTGTCCCGAGGAGGGCTGGATGAACGCGTTTTCGAGCGCTTTTACAGACACCGCATCGCTGAAAACCGTGAAATCAGCCGTGCCACGGGCTCCGGGCTAGGCTTGAGCCTGTGCCGCGAAATCATCACCGCACACGGCGGAACCATCCATCTTTCCGTACCCCAAGACGGCTGGGTGTCTTTTGAATGCACACTGCCAATATAAATCCATCAACATTACAGAGTTGTTAGAAAGGATTACGAACGACATGAAAAAAAGGCGCCCCGGGGCGTCTTTTTTTATGATGCCCCCAAATTCAAAAAAGTAACTAATGCGCCTATTCCACATTCGAACGCTCCTCTGCCTGGCTTGGCTTACCCCGCTGCTGAGCCAGGCCCAAACCGACAGTTGTGAAAAAGTGAGCAACAAGGACCAGCAAGTCATTTGCATGGCCATCAGCAAAAAAGATATCAAGATGTGCGAAAGCATGTCCACACCCAACGGCATGTATTTTTGCCAGGCGGCATCCACAGGCAACTCCTACCCCTGCGAGAAAATTAACGGCAACCGCTCGAACTGCCTGGCCACGGTCCGGGATTTCCAGCGCAGAGGTTCTGCGGGAAGCTGACGGGCAGAAAAAAGGCTACTTGCGCATCGGCGGCAAATCCGTGCAGCCGCCATGCGCCACCTCAGCCGCCATGCCGATGTCCACTGCGTCAGCGCCCATCTCAATGGCCAGAGCGATTTCGCCAATCATGTCGCCCGCATGCGCGCCGACCATGCCGCCGCCCAGAATCTTGCCTTGGGCCGTGGCCTGGTCTTCGGTCAGGCTCACCCACGCCACTACGGGGTCGGTGTAGGCCACGCTGCTCTTTAAAGGCATCACGGTGGATTCGGTCGCTGCTATCAATTGAGCCTTAATTAGTGCTCTTTCGCCAAATGCATCAGTTCTCCGCCGAGCCGGCTTTCTGTTTTCGGGGGGAAACGCCCCCCCTTCCGGCGGGGGACATAGTTTATTTGGTTAGAAGTTTTTTCGCGACCCATGAAACCTTTTGGCCGACTGATTCGAATTGCTGGGGTATGAACGCATATTGACGTTCTAAACCACTCCTTCAAGGATATCCTCATGCAAATCACTTCAAACCCCGTCACACAAGCCACCTTGGCGCTGGCCCTGGGTGCTGCTTTGAGCCTGGCCGCTATGAGCGCCAATGCCCAAAGCGCCAAAACCGAAAAATGCTTTGGCGTAGCGCTCAAGGCTCAAAACGATTGCGCGGCAGGTGCTGGCACAACTTGTGCCGGTTCTTCTAAAACCGATCACCAAACCAACGCCTGGAAACTCGTGCCAACCGGCACTTGTGTAAAAACCGCCTCGCCAAGCTCAACCACGGGCTTTGGCCAGTTGAAAGAGTTCACTACTAAAAAGTCCTGAAGCCCGTGGCGCTGCCTTGTGGTCTTGGCATTGGCCTCAAAACCGTCTATCTCGATGCGGTTTTGAGTGCCGCCCCAGGCAGTCTTGATTTTGTCGAAGTGCATGCGGAGAACTACCTGGTCGATGGCGGTCCGTTTCACCGCCACTTGAGCGCGGTACGCAACAAGATGGCACTGTCTTTGCACGGCGTGAGTTTGTCTTTAGGCGGCAGCCAAGACTTGGATCTTCAGCACCTGGCCGATTTGCGCCAGCTCATTGACCGCTACCAGCCCGCGCAGTTCTCTGAACACCTGGCATGGTCCACGCATGAAGGGCATTACCTGCCCGACTTGTTGCCACTGGCCTACAACGACGATACCTTGGCCCGTGTCTGTGCCCATGTGGGCCAAGCGCAAGAGGCCCTAGGTATTCGCTTGCTGCTGGAAAACCCCGCTACCTACATCGCCTTCGAAACCAGCGAACACGCCGAGGCGGATTTTTTAAGCGAAGTAGTGCGCCAAACTGGCTGCGGTCTGCTGCTCGATATCAGCAACGCGGTGGTATCTTGCACCAACCACCAGCGCGACTTGCACCGTTATTTGCAAGCGCTCCCCCTGCATGCGGTGGGGCAAATTCACTTGGCAGGCTTTACCACCGAGCAAGACAGCCTGGGCGATGTGCTCTTGATTGACAGCCACGACGCGCCTATTGCCGCCAATGTTTGGCAAGCGTATGAATGGGTGCTCGCAAAGATTGGTGCTGTGCCCACCCTGATTGAGCGCGACCAAGACCTGCCGCCATTTCACACCTTGATGCAAGAGGTACAAGCCGCGCAAGGCTTATTGGGCCAGGTATGAATCCATGTGCTTTGTCAAAAGACCTGACCGAACAGGCTTGGGTAGCGGCTTTGCACCGCGACGTCTGGGCCTTGCCCAGCGGGATGTGCAGCGCTAACGGCTCAGAGGTGTCGCAGCGTTTTGCGGTACACCGCAACAATGTGTTGAGCGCCTGCGTGCAGGCCTTGGTCGACACCTTTCCCGTCACCCAGAGCGTGGTGGGCAATGATTTTTTCAAGGCCATGGGACTGGCCTTTGCAAAGCAACATTTGCCGCGCAGCAGGCGTATGGCTTTTTATGGTGAGGGCTTTGCCGAGTTTGTGAACCACTTCCCACCCGCGCAGTCGCTGCCTTATCTGAGTGACCTGGCTGGCTTGGAGATGGCGCGTGTACGGGCCTACCACGCCGCTGATGCACCCGATGACCTGCCTGGTTCGGCACTGACGCAGTTGTACGCGGCGCTGATTCAACCAGAGCATCTGCACCGCTTGCGTTTTACCTTGCAGCCCAGTCTGAGCTTGATCGATTCTGCCTGGGCAGTTGTCTCGCTGTGGCAAGCCCATCAACAAGACACAGGGCAACGCGACGACTTGCTGGCTGCACTGTCTATGGACAGAGCCGAAGGTGTGGCGGTGTTTCGCTTAGACGATGCGGTGCTGTGTGTGCCTCTGACCTTGGCTGACCTGTGCTCATTGCGGCATTTGCATGCCGACCGATCTTTAGGTCAGGCCCTTGAGATGGCCAGCAGTACGGCCCGTAACTTAGATTTGCCAGCCCCCGATATGCAGCAAATCCTGAGCCTGCTGGTTCAACACCAATTGATCACCCACTTGAACGACACACCCACATTTGGAGAAATGACATGAACACACCCACTTTCCAGTCCAAGACGGCGCTTGCCCTTTACCAAAACTGGCTCGCGCCTGTGGTCAAGCAGATGCAGGCTTTCCCCTACAGCGGCCTGGCTCTGCTGGCGCGGTTTTCCATCGCCGGCGTATTTTGGCAATCCGGCCAGACCAAGGTGCAAGGTTTTGTTGTGAATTTTGTGAAAGGTGAATTTCAGCTGGGCTGGCCGCGCTTGGCCGATGGAGTCGTCGATTTGTTCGAAACCGAATACAAACTGCCCTTACTGCCGCCCGATTTGGGTGCGACCCTGGCTGCGTTTGGCGAACATGCTTTTCCGCTGATGATCTTGCTAGGACTGGCGACCCGCTTTTCAGCGCTGGCGCTCTTGGGCATGACGGCGGTGATTCAGTTGCTGGTCTACCCCGGCGCCTACCCAACACATGGCGTGTGGGCCAGTGTCTTGCTGCTGCTGATGATGCAGGGCCCGGGTAAGTTGTCGCTAGACCATTGGATCGCATCTAAGCACGCGGAAGGGAGCAAAAGCGTTGCATGAGTAAGGAAAGACGAAATTCAGAAATGATCAATGACATGGTGGTGTGGGTAAAAATTGTGAGGAGATTTACTAAGCCCTTAACAAGCCTTGAGTCAACCAGCTTTGTAACCACGCGCCAAGCACCTCGGGCGAGGGCAAAACCTCGGTGTCGGCAAAGCGATCGCCCGCATCTTGGATGGAGTCACCCGCTG
>JBIKHR010000139.1:0-7481 GCA_044362035.1 Polaromonas sp.
GGCCGTTGTTGACGTTCACACCCAACTGGTCAAACAACTTGCCGTGCTTGGCAAAAGCATCCTTGTAGTAAACGCGAACCGCGTGACCGAACACGATGGGGTGCGAAATCTTCATCATGGTGGCTTTAACGTGCAAAGACAGCATGAGGCCGGTCTTGCGCGCGTCTTCCATCTGCTCTTCATAGAAATCGCAGAGCGCTTTCTTGCTCATGTACATGCTGTCAATGATCTCTCCGGCTTTGAGTGAGACCTTGGGTTTGAGCACCGTGGTTTTACCGGCCGCATTGACCAGCTCCATGCGCACGTCGCAAGCTTTGTCCAGGGTCATGGACTTTTCACCGTGATAGAAGTCGCCTTTTTTCATGTGCGCCACATGGGTGCGCGAGGCCATGCTCCACTCAGCCATGCTGTGCGGATGCTTGCGGGCAAAGTTTTTAACCGCCAGCGGGGCGCGGCGGTCGGAGTTACCTTCACGCAGCACGGGGTTCACGGCGCTGCCCAGGCACCTGGAGTAGCGCGCCAGCACAGCCTTGTCCGCGTCGGTTTTCGGGTCTTCCGGCAGGTTGGGCAGCTTGTATCCGTGGGCTTGAAGTTCACGGATGGCCTCTGACAACTGGTGAACAGTGGCGCTGATGTTGGGCAACTTGATGATGTTGGTGTCTGGCAGCAGCGTCAGGCGGCCGAGCTCAGACAGGTTGTCGGGCATTTTTTGCTCGGGTGTCAGAACATCAGAAAACTCGCTCAGGATGCGGGCAGCCAGAGAAATATCGCTCTCAACGACATCAATGCCGGCCGGCGCAGCAAAGGTGCGCAAGATCGGCAAGAAAGCACAAGTGGCCAGATAAGGCGCTTCATCGGTCAATGTGTAAATTATTTTTGATTTTTCAGCAGCCATGATGTCCTGTTCCTTTTTACTGAGGGGTAATGGGGCTCCTTGAAGCCGCAACCCATAATCATAGGCCAGTCTATTCCCCCCTTGGGAGGCTAGAAAACAGCGGCGCCTGTCACCAGGGCGACTGCGCCCGAAAAGCTGAAGAAGGCCAGCACGGTGGACAGCAGGATGATGCGGGCGATGCGGCCGTTGTCAGCACCGAAGCGTTCGGCCAGAAGCGAGACGTTGCTGGCGCTGGGCAGCGCCGACAGCAGCACCAGCACAGTCAGCGCAAACGGGTCCAGCGGCAGGCCCAGCTGAATGGCCGCCAGACCGATCAGGCCCACCAGCAGCGGGTGCACAAACAGTTTGATCAACACCACCGGCACGAAGTCGCGCAGTAGGGTGGGTGAGGTGGTGTTCATTTGTGAACGGGCCAACACGGCGCCGATGGTGAACAGCGCCACCGGCGAGGCAGCGTCGGCCAGCAGGCCAACCGTCGTGGCCACAGGCGCGGACAAATTGAACTCCAAGGCCGAGGACAGCCCGCCCAGGGCAATGGCCCAGGGCAGCGGGTTGATCACCACGCCTTTGAGGGCCAACCGGAAGGCTCGTGAAGCGCCGTGCTCATCAGCGCCATCCAGCCGCGACAGCGCAATGCACAGCGACGAGGTGATGATCATGTCCACCGTGATCGAAACAATCGCCGGGCCGGCTGCTTTGGCGCCCAGCAGCGCCACCAGCAGCGGCACACCCATGAAACCGGTGTTGGGAAAGGCCGCCACCAGCGCCCCGAAAGAAGCGTCGTTCCAGTCGATGCGCGGGCCGCGTGTCACGGCAATGGTGAAGCCGACCATGATCAGGGCGCACAGCAGGTACACGCCGATCAGGCTGCCATCAAGCAGCTGGGCAATCGGCGTGGTCGCGCCGAAGCGGTACAGCATGCAGGGCAAGGCGAAATACAACACGAAAGTGTTGAGTCCGGGAATCGCTGCCTGGGGCAGCATGGCCCGGCGCGCAGCAATGTAGCCGCACAAAACGAGCACAAAAAACGGAAAGGTAACCAGAAGGATGCTTAACACAGCATGTATTGTCACCCGCTTCACGCACGGCCCCGGCGACTGGCTATGATGACCGCCTTGCAGCCCGTGAACAGGGGCGCTTGAACCCCTCTTCTTTCTGTCGCGCCCATGACTTCCCCCCCGCCTTCCGCCGCCCTGGCCGGTTTGAACCTGGCTCAGCAAGAGGCCGTCAATTACATGCACGGCCCTTGCCTGGTGCTGGCCGGTGCCGGCTCGGGCAAGACGCGCGTGATCACGCACAAGATCGGGCGGCTGATTCAGGCGGGACTCAAACCCGAGCAGATTGCGGCCATCACCTTCACCAACAAGGCTGCAGCCGAGATGCGTGAGCGCGCCAAAAGCCTGATTGGAAAAAGCGCGCGCGGCGTGCTGATCTGCACCTTTCATGCGCTGGGTGTGCGCATGCTGCGGCAAGACGGTAGCGTGCTGGGCCTCAAGCAGCAGTTCAGCATTCTGGACAGCGACGATGTCACCAGCATTCTGAAAGACGCCGGCGGCAGCACCGACGCCGCGACCGCGCGCCAGTGGCAGTGGGCCATCAGCGCATGGAAAAACAGCGGCCTGAATGCCGCGCAGGCCGAGGCGCAGGCCGCCAACGACGAAGAACGCACGCTGGCGCGCATCATGGCGCGCTACGAAGAACGCCTGACGGCCTACCAGAGCGTGGACTTTGACGACCTGATCGGCCTGCCGCTCAAGCTGCTGCAAGAGCACCCCGAGGTGCGCGCCAAATGGCAGGCGGCGCTGGGCCATGTGCTGGTAGACGAATACCAGGACACCAACGCCACGCAGTACGAAGTGCTCAAGCTGCTGGTTGGCGAGCGCGGGCGCTTCACGGCGGTGGGCGACGACGATCAATCGATCTACGGCTGGCGCGGCGCCACACTGGACAACCTCAAGCGACTGCCGGTTGATTACCCGACACTCAAGGTCGTCAAGCTCGAACAAAACTACCGCTCAACCAGCGCCATCTTGCGCGCCGCCAACAACGTGATCGGCCCCAACCCCAAGCTGTACCCGAAGACGCTGTTCAGCGAACTCGGCGAAGGCGAGCCGGTGCGCGTGGTCGATTGCGACGGCGAAGAGCACGAAGCCGACCGCGTGGTCGCACGCATCCAGAGCCTGCGCGTAGGTGGCGAGTTGCTGGCCATCGGCAGCCAGTACAAGGACTGGAAAGACTTCAGCGTGTTGTACCGCGCCAACCACCAGGCCAAGGTCTTTGAAAAGGCTTTCCGGCGCGCGCAGATTCCGTACAAGGTCTCGGGCGGCCAGAGCTTTTTTGACCGGGCCGAGATCAAGGACCTGTGCAGTTGGCTGCGCCTGCTCAGCAACAATAACGATGACCCGGCTTTCATGCGTGCGGTCACCACGCCCAAGCGCGGCATCGGTCACACCACCTTGCAGGCGCTGGGCACCTTTGCCAGCCTGTACAAGCTCAGCCTGTTCGAGTCGCTGTTCAGCCATTCGCTGGGCACGGTGTTGCCGGCCAAGGCAGTGGGTTCCTTGCACGAGTTTGGCCGCTACCTCAACGAGCTGGAGCACCGCGCCAAGCACACCGTGGGCGCCGAAGACGCGCGCGTTTTTCTCACCGACTGGCTGAAGGACATCGACTACGAAAAGCATTTGTACGACGCCGAAGACAGCGAAAAGGTGGCCGCTGCGCGCTGGTCCAACGTGATGGATTTTTGCGACTGGATGGCCCAGCGCTGCGGCGGCCAGATTGAAGACGCCGCAGGCACCACCATGGAAAAAGAGCGCAAGAGCATGCTCGAGGTGATCCAGACGATTGCGCTGCTGTCGACCATCAGCGAGCGCGAGGGCGAGCAGGACGTGGTGACGCTGTCCACGCTGCACGCGGCCAAGGGACTGGAGTGGCCGCACGTGATGCTGGTCAGCTGCGTCGAAGGCTTGCTGCCCTTCAAGCTGGACGAAGAAAACGAGCTGGGCACCAATGCCGAGAGCATCGCGCAGCGCCTGCAAGAAGAGCGCCGGCTGATGTACGTGGGCATCACGCGGGCGCAGCGCACGCTGTCTGTGAGCTGGCTGCGCCGCCGAAAAAAAGGCCGCGAGATGATCGCCGGCACCATCAGCCGCTTTGTGGGCGAGATGGGTCTCGACAAGACCACGGTGCGTGAAGACCCGCACGAAAAAATCCGCGCCCTGCGCGCCGAGTTTGCGCAACGCGCTGCCGATGGCGCGGCGGCCAAGGCGCTGGCCGAATCCAAAGCCGGATTTTGAGACTTATATGACCATGCAGCGCATGCAAAGTTCACCCGGCTTGGGTGCAGCCCGCTTGGCTCTGAGCGCGGCACTCGTGCTGACATTAACCGGCGCACAGGCCCAGCCAGGCCAGCAGCCGACCGGTGCGGCTGCGGCACCCGCAGCGCCCTGCCCTTCAGCCAAACAGGTGCTGGCGCCGCAGTTGTATGGCCAGTGGCTGGCGGTGTTTGACAAGCCCCCGCTCGGCCTGCCGGTGCAGGCGCTGGTACAACTGGAGCAGCATGCAGAGTTCAGTGACAGCCTGGCCGGCATGGTGCAACGCAATCTGAGCGCTGCGCCCGGCGGCAAGGTGTCCGGCCATGCCACCCGCGCCCAGCTGGCAGGTGACATGGACGCCGGCACGCTGCTGCTGGACGAGTCTTCCAATGGCACCAGCCTGACGGCCAGCTGGGACGGCCAGGTCGTCGAGGGCAGTTGCGGCCGCACCATCCGGGGCGTATGGAAAGACCTCAGCAGCGAAGCCCTGCCCGACGCGCCCGATGTGCCCTTTGTGCTGACCCAGCAGCGCGGCTGGTAAGCGGCCTAGACCACGCCGGGCGCGCTGGCGCGGGCTGCTGCGGCGTCGATGGCGTACTTCATGAACGCATCGATCTCGTTGGACTTGTCAAACACCGCATTGGCCCCCCAGGCCAGGCAGCGCTCGCGCATCACCGGGGTGGCGTAATTGGTGAAGACCACCATCTTTTGGTCGGGCCGGCGTTCACGTAAACTGTTCAGAACGCCCAGGCCGTTGCCTTGCAGCAAAAACAAATCAACCACCGCCAAGTCCCATTCATCGGGGTGCGCCCGCAACCAAGACGTGGCGTCGGCTTCGGTGGTGGCGCTGCCAACCACTTTGGCGTGCACCAACTCTTCCATCGACGCGGCGAGGTTGTCGCGGATCACCGCGTTGTCTTCCACCAGATATATTTTCAGCCGCATCACTGCCCCCGGGCGGCTCAGCTTTCGATCTCGATCTTCTGGTCTTTGACCAGCTTGCTCCAGCGCTCGATATCGGCCTTCACATAAGCGGCAAAGACATCAGGGCTCATGGGCCGCAAGGCGACCGCCTCGGCAGAGAGTTTTTCTTTGAAGTCCGGCTGCGCCAGCACCGTGGCCAGCGCCTCGTTGAGTTGCCGCACGATGGCCGCCGGCAGACCGGCAGGGCCCATGATGCCGTACCACTGCTCGCCGTCAAAGCCCTTGAAGCCGAGTTCTTCAAAGGTGGGCACGTCCTTGAGCAGTTCATGGCGGCTTTTGCCGGTGACGGCCAGCGGCCGCATGCGGCCAGTGCGAATGTGCGGCAGCGCGCCTGCCAGACTGGGAAACATGGCCTGAGTCTGCCCGGCGATCAAATCGACGTTGGCCGGTGCGACGCCGCGGTAAGGTACATGCGTCATGACCACGCCGGTCTGCAACTTGAACAGCTCGCCAACCAGATGCGTCAGCGTGCCGGTACCGGCCGAGCCGTAGGCGATGTTGCCGGCCTGCTTGCGCGCATGCTCGACGAACGATTTCACATCTTTGGCCGGGACGCCCGGGTTGATGCACAGCACATTCGGTGCGGTGCCGATCATGCCCACCGGCGTGAAGTCCTTGATGGCGTCATAGGGCAGCTTGCGCGTGGCCGGCGCGGTGCCGTGAGTGGCCACATAAGACTGCAGCAGCGTGTAGCCGTCGGGTGTGGCGCGGGCCACGTTTTGGGAAGCGATCGAGCCGGCATTGCCCGAGATGTTCTCGATCACCAGCGACTGCCCCAGCAACTTGGCCAGGCGTTCGCAGGTAGCGCGCCCGATCATGTCGGCACCGCCGCCCGCAGGCACCGGCACGATGTAGCGAATGGCTTTGGCCGGGTAAGGCGCGGGGGCGGTTTGGGCCAGAGTTTGGGCTGCCAAGCCCAGGGCCGGCACACCGATTAAAAAGGTTCTGCGTTGGATTGGAAACAAGGTTGAGCTCCGTTTGAATTGATACCGCCAAGTGACACTCTAGCTTAAACCGTTCCAAACTTAACCCTCGGTAAGCGGCCCTGGCCGGACAGTCAGCAGGCAGCACAAGGAAGAGCACAAGCCGTACTGAGCTCGGAGCCCTTGGTACTGCCCCTTGGTACTGCATGAGGCCCGCACAACAAAAAACGCCGCTATCTTTTGAATAGCGGGGGTTTTTGATCCCTTGCGGGCTTTTTGGTGGCCTGGGGCGGAATCGAACCACCGACACAAGGATTTTCAACTCTGATTGACCGCTTCGATTCTGTTCGAAATCAAGCGTCCCTAAACGCTGAAAATTTAGTTCTAACGCTTTATCACATCGCCGCTTGGCTTGACCTCGAAGAGATAGCTACCGCACATGAGATCATAGAAGCCGGCCAGATGGCCGGAAACGTCGTCCTGCGCGTCGGTTCTAGACATCATTATTTGTCTGTAGGTTTAGGGAAATGCCAGACTTCTATTTAGCTTAGGGCGACCCAATGATTACGTTCACACCAATTGCCAGAACTCTGCTCTCGTTAGCTCTAAGCGTATTGCCGCTCGCAACATCAGCGCAGCAGCCTGTATGTAGCCCTCCAACAGAGCCGCTACCAGTGCTTAAGCCGCAGCGCACAGGCGGCTTGCAAACTGTAGACGGCGCAATGGTGCCATTCGACTATTGTCATAAGTCGGTATCCTTTGAAGTCCCATCGCTCGCAGAAAAGCCGCCTTTGATGATCCTAGTTCATGGGGGTGCGGGCAAGGACGGCGCAACGATCTTCGCGGCAGAGTCGTTTCGCTCGAAAGGTATGGCCACTTTAGTTTTTGATGCGTTTCAGATGAATGGCTTTAATCAAGGCGCGCAATTCTTTGCGAGCAAGGTCAGCAATGAGGCTCGTCAGCGCATGCTGTACGCCACGGCACTTGGTGCCTACGAATGGGCATTGCGACAAGACAAGATCGACAACCGCAGAATTCTTTTTCATGGCTTGTCCAATGGCGGAACCGTCGTGGCCAACCTCGCCGCCGTTGTGGACCCTAAATATGTCATTGCCCTAATTGCAGAAGGTGCGCCAAGCTTGGGCCTGGGGCTACCAGACGAGCTAAAAGCACCACTCAAAATGGTGTTCGGAAAGCTCGACAACTATGCAGGTCGATCAATAGACGAGTACATATGGCTCCGTCAAGAAAGCTGCGCCGGAAACGTTGTCCGATTTAATCATCCAAAAGGGAACTCGATCACCTGTAATCCATTAAATCCCTACTCGAGTGTCAACCCCAAGCCTATTGATTGGTATCAAGCTC
>JBIKHR010000140.1:0-7456 GCA_044362035.1 Polaromonas sp.
GACTTTGCCGAAGCGGTGAACCTGATCAACGCGCATGAGTTCGGCAACGGCGTGAGCTGCTTCACGCGCGACGGCAACGTGGCCCGCGAATTCGCCCGCCGCATCCAGGTCGGCATGGTCGGCATCAACGTGCCGATCCCGGTGCCCATGGCCTGGCACGGCTTTGGCGGCTGGAAAAAAAGCCTGTTCGGCGATATGCATGCCTACGGTGAAGAAGGCGTGCGTTTTTACACCAAGCAAAAATCCATCATGCAGCGCTGGCCCGAGAGCATCGGCAAGGGCGCTGAATTTGTGATGCCAACGGCGAAGTAAGCTGGCTCAGGCCGTGCCGGCCTTGACCTTCAGCCGCCAGGCGTGCAGCAGCGGCTCGGTGTAGCCGCTGGGCTGCTCCAGGCCTTTGAAGACCAGGTCGCAAGCGGCCTTGTAAGCCGCGCTGGTGGCGAAGTGGCCGGCCATCGGCTGGTACAGCGGATCACCGGCGTTTTGCTTGTCCACCACGGCGGCCATGCGCTCAAAGCTGGCCTTGACTTGCTGCTCGGTCACCACGCCGTGCAGGAGCCAGTTGGCAATGTGCTGGCTGGAGATGCGCAGCGTGGCGCGGTCTTCCATCAGGCCGACATTGTGGATGTCCGGCACTTTGGAGCAACCCACGCCCTGGTCGACCCAGCGCACCACGTAGCCCAGAATGCCTTGCGCGTTGTTGTCGATCTCTTGCTGCTTTTCAGCGGCGCTCCAGTTCGGCGTGGTGGTCACGGGAATCGTCAGCAGGCCGTGGAGCAAATTGGCGCGCTCTTTGTTGGCGTTGATTTTTTCCATCTGCTTTTGCACCTCGCTCACCAGCACCTGGTGGTAGTGCAGTGCGTGCAGCGTGGCACCGGTCGGGCTGGGCACCCAGGCGGTGTTGGCGCCGGCCATTGGGTGTGCAATTTTTTGCTGCAGCATGGACTTCATCAGGTCAGGCATGGCCCACATGCCCTTGCCGATTTGCGCCTTGCCGCGCAGGCCGCAATGCAGACCGACCAACACGTTGTTGCGCTCGTAGGACTGGATCCAGTCGCTGGCTTTCATGTCGCCCTTGCGGATCATCGGGCCGGCGTGCATGGCGGTGTGCATCTCGTCGCCGGTACGGTCTAAAAAGCCGGTGTTGATGAAAGCCACACGGCTTTTCGCGGCGGCAATGCAGGCTTGCAGGTTGACGCTGGTGCGGCGCTCTTCGTCCATGATGCCGAGCTTGACGGTGCTGTCAGGCAGCCCCAGCATTTTCTCGACGCGGCTGAAAATTTCGGCTGCAAAAGCGACTTCATCGGGGCCGTGCATTTTGGGCTTGACGATGTAAACCGATCCCTTGCGCGAGTTGCGGATGGCGTCTTTGGCGCTGCGCTTCAGGTCGTACATGGCGATGGCGGTGGTCACCACGGCGTCCAGAATGCCTTCGGGAATTTCGCGCTCAACGCCCTTCTTGTCGGTGTACAAAATTGCCGGGTTGGTCATCAGGTGGCCGACATTGCGCAGGAACATCAGCGAGCGGCCGTGCAGCTTGACAGCCTTGCCCTTGCCGGCCGGCGGTGTGTAAACGCGGTCGGGGTTGAGGCCGCGGGTGAGCATCTGGCCCCCTTTTTCAAAGCGCTCGGTCAACGTCCCCTGCATGATGCCCAGCCAGTTGCTGTAGGCCAGCACTTTGTCGTCGGCATCGACCACAGCCACCGAATCTTCGAGGTCCAGAATGGTAGAAAGGGCGGCTTCGATCACCAAGTCACTGACGCCGGCCGGGTCCGAGCCGCCAATGCGCGTGCTGCGGTCGATCTGGATGTCCAGGTGCAGTCCGTTGTGCTGCAAGAGCACAGCACTCGGCGCCTTGGCATCACCCTGGTAGCCGGTGAACTGCTTGGCGTCCTGCAGGCCGCTGCTGCCGCCGTCCTTGAGCTTGACTGAGAGCTTGCCGTCTTTGATGCGGTAGCCTACTGAATCGACGTGCGAGCCCTTTTTCAGCGGTGCGGTGCGGTCCAGCACATGGCGTGCGTACTCAATGACCTTGGCGCCGCGCTTTGGGTTGTAGCCCTTACCTTTTTCGCAGCCGTTTTCTTCAGAGATCGCGTCAGTGCCGTACAGCGCGTCATACAAAGAACCCCAGCGCGCGTTGGCGGCGTTGAGCGCGTAACGTGCGTTGAGCACCGGTACCACCAACTGCGGGCCGGCCTGCACAGCAAGTTCGGCATCGACGTTTTTGGTGGTGATGCGGGCCTGCTTGGGGTGCTCGGCCAGGTAGCCGATTTTTGTCAAAAAGCCCTGGTAAGCCGGCATGTCGGTGATCGGGCCAGGGTGGGCCTTGTGCCAGCGGTCCATCTCGCTTTGCAGGCGGTCACGCTCGGCCAGCAAGGCGATGTTTTTGGGCGCGAGGTCGGCAACCAGCGCGTCAAAGCCTTTCCAGAAGGCAGCGCTTTTGACCCCGATCCCGGGCAGGACCTGCTCTTCGATGAATTGGTAAAGCGAGGCGGCGACCTGAAGGCGGTGGCTGACGGTGCGGGCAGTGGACACAAGTTTCTCCTGGGACTGATGCAAAGACGTGGATAAAAAGCAGTGTAAAAAAGAGGGCGCTCAGGGCTCAAAAAAAGCCAGCACGTCGCGCAGGCTGTGGCCGGTGCGCACCGGCGGCGGACCGATTTCTTCAGGGGGCAGCTGGTAGCGGTTGACCCACAGGGTCTGGTAACCAAACCAGGTCGCGCCCAGCGCGTCCCAGCCGTTAGAGCTGACAAACACCACCTGCGCCGCCGGCAGGCCAAGGGCCTGCGTGCCCAGCGCGTAGGCGTTGGGGTGCGTTTTGTACTGGCGAATGCTGTCCACGCTGAGCACGTGGTCGAGCAGGCCATCCAAACCGGCGCTGCGCACCGCCACACCCAGCATGTCGGGGTCGCCATTGCTCAAGACGCCAGTGATGACGCCGCGGCTTTTCAGCGCCTGCAAGACCTCGCGGTTTTCCGGAAAGGCCGACAGATGCCGGTACTGGTTCATCAGCTGCTGCTCGTGCCCGGCGCTCAGGTCCAGCCCAAGCTTCTTGCAGGCATAGCGCAGCGCGGCGCTGGTGATTTCCCAAAAAGGCTGGTACACCGACGCCCGCTCGGGGCCGCTGCGGCTGGTGGTCACCAGGCGCGTGTAGTCAATTTGCTTGTCACGCCACAACACACCCAGCGCCTGGCCCTGGCCGGGAAACAGCTGCTCGGCCAGCAAGCCGACGCTGTAAACGTCCAACAGCGTGCCATAGGCGTCAAACAGCACGGCACCCGGAAGTTGGGACGCGCGGGCAGCTTTAGGGCGGGTTTTGTCCATGGTCTCTACTTTATTGGCAACCTGACTGAAGATTAATAGCCATGAAGTTGCCTTATCTGTGACTTTTGTGCATGGAATAGACAACTATTCCCCTGGCCATCCCGGCCCGCCAAGGTGAAACAATGGCGGCTTCGCGACTCTCCCCTTCGCCATGTCCCCGTTTGCAAGCCCTGCCATCCTCATCAGCGAAGTCGGCCCGCGCGACGGCCTGCAATCGGTCGCGGCCTGCATGCCAACCACTGACAAGCTGCGCTGGATCAGCGCGCTGCACGCCGCCGGCCTGCGCGAGATCGAGGTCGGCTCTTTTGTGCCGGCGCGCTTGCTGCCGCAACTGGCCGACACCGCCGCAGTGGTGGCGCACGCGCTCACATTGCCCGGCCTGACGGTGCTGGCGCTGGTGCCCAACCTGCGCGGTGCGGAGGCGGCGCTGACGGCCGGCGTGCACAAGATCACGGTGCCGGTGTCAGCCAGCCCGGCACACTCGATGGCCAATGTGCGCAAGAGCCCGCAAGCGATGGTCGAGGAAGTGCGGCTGATTGACGCGCTGCGCCGCCGCGTGGCGCCGCAGGTCGGCCTGGAGGCCGCCATTTCCACCGCCTTTGGCTGCACCTTGCAAGGCGCGGTGCCCGAAGACGAGGTGATCCGCCTGGCCGTGCAATGCGCCGAGGCCGGGGCCGATGACGTGGGGCTGTCAGACACGACGGGTTACGCCAATCCGGCGCAGGTGCGCCGGCTCTTCACGCGGCTGCGCGCCGAGATCGGCGACAAGGCCGGCGCGGCCCACATGCACAACACGCGCGGCCTCGGCCTGGCCAACTGCCTGGCCGCTTACGACGCCGGCGTGCGCACCTTTGACGCCTCGCTGGGCGGGCTGGGCGGCTGCCCTTATGCGCCGGGCGCATCGGGCAACGTGGTCACCGAAGACCTGGTCTTTATGTTCGAAGCCATGGGTATCGCCACCGGCATTGACCTGAGCCGGCTGATCGCGGCGCGCGCGCCGCTGCAAGCCGGCCTGCCAGGCGAGCCGCTGTACGGCATGACGCCCGACGCCGGCCTTCCAAAAGACTGGCAACAAGGAACCACGCATGTCTGACGCCAGCAGCCCGCCGCAGCGCCTGCCCTACGAGGGCCTGCGCGTGGTCGAGTTCACGCACATGGTGATGGGCCCGACCTGCGGCATGGTGCTGGCCGACCTGGGCGCCGAAGTCATCAAGGTCGAACCCATCGGCCACGGCCGCCAGGGCGATGCCACGCGCCAGCTGATCGGCTCGGGCTCGGGCTTTTTCCCCATGTTCAACCGCAACAAAAAAAGCCTGGCGCTGGACCTGCAAACCCCCGAAGGCCTGGAGGCCGTGCTGCGGCTGATCGCCACCGCCGACATCGTCAGCGAGAACTTCAAGCCCGGCACCATGGCCAAGCTCGGGCTGGACTATGCCAGCCTGAAGGCGCTGAACCCGCGGCTGATTTACGTCAGCCACAAGGGCTTTTTGCCCGGGCCTTACGAGCACCGCACCGCGCTCGACGAGGTGGTGCAGATGATGGGCGGCCTGGCTTACATGACCGGCCGGCCCGGCGACCCGCTGCGCGCCGGCACCAGCGTCAACGACATCATGGGCGGCATGTTCGGCGCCATCGGCGCCATGGCGGCGCTGGCCCAGCGCGACCATCCAGCGCATGGCACCGGCCGCGGCCAGGAGATTCAAAGCGCGCTGTTTGAAAACAACGTCTTTCTGGTGGCCCAGCACATGATGCAGTTCGCCGTCACCGGCCAGGCCGCCGCGCCCATGCCGGCACGCATTTCGGCGTGGGCTGTGTATGACGTGTTCAAGGTCAAGGACGGCGAGCAGATTTTTCTGGCCGTGGTCAGTGACAGTGCCTGGGCGATTTTTTGCGAGGCTTTCGGGCTGAGTGATATGCAGGCAGACGAACGCCTGAAAACCAACAACGACCGCGTGCGCGCGCGCGAATGGATGATGCCGCTGCTGCGCGAGCGCATGGCGGTTTACAGCGCGGCCGAACTCTCGGCAATTTTTGAGCAGCACGCGCTGCCGTTTGCGCCCATCACCCGGCCCGAAGCCCTGCTGCAAGACCCGCACTTGCTGGCCACCGGCGGCCTGGCGCCCATCACACTGCCCGACGGCCGCCCCGGCCAAGCCGTGCTGCTGCCCATCACCCTGGACGGCCAACGCCCGGGCGTGCGCGCCTCAGCCCCGCAACTGGGCGAACACACAGCGGCGCTGTTGAGTGAACTCGGTTATGACGCCACGGCCATTGCCGGCATGCAGGCGCGCGGGGTGGCGCTTTAAGCAAAGACCGCGTGCCACAGCGCCTGTATCGCTGCGCGCTCCACTTGCACGGTTGCAGGGCTGACCTGGGTGGGCTCTTCGTTGAGGCGGGCGTGGTGTTGCACGCGGCGCAGTTCGCGGTAGGCGTCGGCGGCGTGCTGGCCGACGCCGGGGGGTAGCAGACCGGCTTGTTCGGCGCGCTGCAAAAGGGCGATGTTGCCGACGTTGTCGGCCAGTTCCGGATGCCGCGCGGCCTCGGCCAGCACCAGGTATTGCACGGCAAATTCGGCGTCCACCATGCCGCCCGTGCCGTGTTTGACGTCAAAGCTGTCGGCCTCGGCGGCTGCGGCTGAGGCTACGGGCTGGCCCGGCTTGCGTTTGACGGGGTGCGCAGCGCGCACCTTCTCGCGCATGGCCACAATCTCGGCGCGCAGCGCGGGCAACTCACGCGGCGCAGTGATGACGGCGCGGCGCACCTCGTCAAAGCGGCGGGCCAGCAACGCGTCGCCCAGCACGCAACGGGAGCGCGTCATGGCCTGGTGTTCCCAGGTCCAGGCGGTGTTGCTGCCTCGCTGCTGCTGGTAGTTGGCATAAGCCGCAAAGCTGATGACCAGCAGGCCCGAACCGCCGTTGGGCCGCAAGGCGGTGTCGATCTCGAACAGATCGCCTTCGCCGGTCTTGAGGGTGAGCCAGTTGATGATCTTGCGCACCAGCGCCGCATAGACCTCGCCAGCTTGCTCGTGCTCGTCTTCGTAGACAAACACAATGTCGAGGTCACTGCCGTAACCCAGCTCTTTGCCGCCCAGCTTGCCGTAGGCAATGACGGCAAACTGCGGCTGCTCACGGTGGCGGGTTTTCAGGCGCTGCCAGCACCAGTCGGCCGTCAGGCGCAACACGGCTTCGGCCAGCGCGCTCAGGTCGTCAGCCACCTGCTCGACGCTGAGCACGCCTTCAACGTCACGCGCCAGCGTGCGGAACACTTCGGCATGGTGGGCGCGGCGCAGCAGGTTCAGGCAGGCTTCCTCGTCGTCTTCGCCGGTGCGCTTGAGCGCGGCCAGGCGGTGCTTGAGTTCACCTGTAAAAACATCGGCGTCAAAGCGCTGATGCAGCAGATCGTCGCTGGCCAGCTCGTCGATCACGCCGGGGTGTTGCAACAAATAGCGGGCCGGCCACTTGGCCGCACCCAGCAGGCGCAGCAGCCGTTCATGCACCGAGGGGCGCTCCAACAGCATGGCCAGGTAGCTTTCGCGGCGCAGCAGCGGCTCGATCCAGTCGATCAGGCGCAGCGCGGCTTCTTCGCTGACCTTGCCCTCCAGCAGCCAGCCGGCGGTGCGCTGCACCAGCCGGGCCAGGCGGGCGCGCGAGTCTTCGCGCAGGGCCTGCACGCGCGGATGCGCGCACCACTGCGCGATGCGCGTGCGAAAGCCTTCGGGCCAGCTGGCCGACAACTGCTCGACCAGCTCGCCAAGCTCCTGCACGCCGTTGCCGTTTTTGTTGCAGCCCTGGCAGACGGCGGTGCCGCCCAGCAGCTTGTCAAACTCACTGGCCACCAGCTCGCGGTGTGCATCCAGCTGGACCAGAAAGGACCGGCAGTCGGGAAATCCCAGGGTCTCAGCGATCCAAGCCAGGTCATCGTCGCGCGTGGGCAGCACATGGGTCTGCTGGTCGTCCAGGTACTGAATGCGGTGCTCGACGTGGCGTAAAAATTCATAGGCGCGCGCCAGCGCATCGGCGGTGTCTTGCGGCATCAGGCCGGCACTGGCCACGCGCTGCAAGGCGCCCACGGTGGGGCGCATGCGCAGCTCGGGAAACTGACCGCCGCGCACCACCTGCAAGAGCTGCACGGT
>JBIKHR010000141.1:0-7443 GCA_044362035.1 Polaromonas sp.
AGCTCTACACCGCCGCATCGACCGGCGAGCTGGCCTTTGCCATGGGCACCAGCGCCACGGCCGGCCCCTTGTACCGCGCCGGCAAGCTCAAGTTTTTGGCCATTGCAGCGCCCAAGCGACTGCCCGCCTACAAAGACGTGCCCACCGTGGCCGAAGCCGGTGGCCCCAAAGACTTCGAGGTCAGCGGCATGACCGTGATCGCCGCACCCCGCGGTTTGCCCAAGGCCGTGGCGGACAAGATCAGCGCAGACATCGCCAAGGCGCTGGCCGAGCCCGATATGCGTGAGAAGTTCGTCTCGTTTGGCTATGAGCTTTTCACGCCCAGCCGTGAGCAGTTTGGCCAGTACATCCAGGCCGAGTCGGCCAGGCAAGCGGCTGTGATTCTTAAGGCTAAAGCTGCTCTGGATTGATGGCCTAGTTGGGGTAGATCAAGGGCGCCAAAACCCTCCGGCTGGACCGGCGAGCTAGGGACGCTGCGCCGCGAAGTCAAAAGCAAGCCCAAGTTTGTGAAAGTTGCATTTAGCCGGTACTTATTTTTAAATACCGACGATATGCAATAATTGCCAGCATGACCGACCGTTCATCCCCGATAGCAAGCCTGCTCCAAGGCCAAGCGCTGCTGCGGCCAAGCGATGCCGTTGCGCTTGGCTACTCTCGCATGTACCTGGCACAGCTCGCCAAGCAAGGCCGCGTACGCAAAATCAGTCGAGGCCTCTATGCAACACCCCAGCGCAAAGAATCCGAGTTCTCCAGCTTTTCGGAGATCGCAAGCAAGCACCCCAAAGCGCTGGTCTGCCTGCTATCTGCTCTCGCGTTTCATGGCCTGACGACACAAGCCCCGCACGAAGTGTGGATCGCCATAGGCAACAAGGATCGCATTCCCAAGATGTCCTATCCCCCGCTTCGCATTGTCCGTTTTGGTGGCGAGACTCATTCGGATGGGGTTGCTTCACACACGATGGATGGCGTTGAGGTCAAGGTGACCAACATCGCTAAAACGATCGTCGATTGCTTTAAGTTTAGAAACAAAATTGGCCTGGACGTTGCACTGGAGGCGCTGAAAGAGGCCGTGCAATCCAAACGCGTCACCATGGATGAGCTTTGGCACTACAGCCGACTCTGCCGCGTACACAACGTCATGCGCCCCTACCTCGAGGGACTCGCCGCATGAGCCAATCAGCGGCATCGGTTCTTGCGCGGCTTCTTGCCAAAGCCAAATCCGGCAATCAAGACTTCTCGCTGGTTCTGACTCGTTATGGACTCGAACGCATGCTCTACCGGCTCAGTGTGTCGTCCAGCAAAGACAATTTTCTTCTCAAAGGGGCGCTGCTTTTTGACATGTGGTTCGACGTCCCTTTGAGGCCGACGCGTGATATCGACTTGCTGGGGTTTGGACTGGCAGAAGAGCCGCATGTACATGCCATCTTTCAAGAAATATGCGGCATTGAGTGCAATGACGGCATCAAGTTTGACGCTGACAGCATCAAGGTAACCGAGATCCGAAAGCAGGCAAACTACTCTGGCGTCAGGGTGACCTTGGTGGGCCACATGGAGTCCGCACGTTGCCCGGTCCAAGTCGATATCGGCTATGGCGATGCGGTCACACCGGCGCCTGAACATGCGGACTACCCCGTGATGCTGGAAGACATGCCCGCACCCAAGCTGCGAATTTACCCCCGGTACACCGTCGTCGCAGAAAAGTACGAAGCCATTGTTTCTTTGGGCATGGCCAACACACGGCTTAAAGATTACTTTGACCTGTGGGTCATCTTTAACTCTGTAGAACTGGAACCAGCTGTGCTGACCGAGGCCATTGATGCGACCTTTGCACGCCGCAAAACACCAAAGCCGCAAGCCATTCCAATGGGGTTGACGCCGAACTTTGGTCAGGACCCTCAGAAGATCAAGCAGTGGCAAGCCTTCATCAAGAAAAACCAACTGAACGCGCCAGACTTGGGCGCCGTGGTTGAATTTTTGAAATTGAATCTGTTGCGGCTTTAAACTGGTTTGCGTTGATAGACCTGAAATAGAGCGCCGTCGTCAACGGCGTGGGGCGGTAGGGGCGCTATGGCGCCGGTATTGACATTTCCGCCAAGAGCAAAAGTTCGCTGAATCGTGATGGATGACCGGTCAAGGCTGACTCCTGTCATTCGCCGAGATTAATTTACAGGCAACAGTGGGTCATCAAGAGCCAGATGAGTCGAAATTTAAGTTTTTGGTCCGATGGTCGGGTCCAGACCCTTAGCCGTAGTAGCCATTTGTGATTTTCTCGCCACAAAGCTGCCATTCGAAATCGTCCCTCTCATCCAGTCAAGCGCTCGAAGGCGCACTACCTGTGGGCGGTATTGATCGCCAGAATCTACGAGGTTTTTCCGCTGCTGTGCCCGCTGTGTGGTGGGCAGATGCGCCTGATCGCGTTCATTACCGAGGGCGTGCAGATCAGGAAGATCCTCGATCACATCGGCGTCGACTCAGAACCTCCGCATATTTCCCCTGCACGTGGGCCACCGTTGTGGGATGACTGTAGTGACGCGCAGATGGATGAGGGGGTGCACATTGAGCCCGATTGGAATCTGGCGGCGCAACCGGCACCCGACTACGAGGTCGATCAGCGCATCAGTTGGTGAAGGGTTGAAGCAGCGATTTTGACTTGCCGCTGGCTAGGCCTGCGCCCGACGCACCCGTCGCAACGCTATGGGTTCTGTTTCCGGCGTTTTTTTATGGTGTACCTGCCACACGGGCGGGAGATCCAGGGTTCGCTCGGGGTTCGAAGCCTTTTCCTGGAAGCGATACTTCGGCTCGTGTGGTTGAATGGCTTATCTGTTGCGCGCGCAGATGCGCGGCGACATCGCAGACCGCTTATTCCTTGATGTTGGCGGTCTGCACGATGCGTGCGTAGCGGGCCTGCTCGCGCTGTACAAAGCGCCCCAGCTCAGCCGCGCTGCCACTGCCGCCAACAGCGCCCTGCTCAAGCATCTTGGCGCGCACTTCTTCGGACTTCAGCACTTCGTTGAGTTCGCGGTTTAGCCGCTCGATCACGGTCGGCGGCGTTTGCGCCGGGGCAAACAGCCCGGTCCAGGAGACAAAGTCAAAGCCCTTGAACCCGGGCGATTCGGCCAGTGCCGGCACATCGGCCAGGGTCGGCAACCGCTTGTCACTGGTCACCGCGATGGCCTTCATCTTCTTGCTGAGGATGTGCGGCGTGGCGCTGATGCTGATCAGCATCGCCAGGTCCACCTGGTTGCCGATGACGTCGGTGGCGATCTGCGCGCCGCCGCGGTAGGGCACATGCGTGATGTCGACCTTGGCCTGGTCCTTGACCGTCTCCATGGCCAGTTGCAGCACCGTGCCGACACCCGAGGTGGCGTAGCTGAGCTTGCCGGGCTGGGCCTGCGCGAGTTTGAGCACCTCGGCCAGGTTGTTGGCCGGTAAGCCGGGCCGGGCCACCAGCACCATGGGCGCGGTGTTGACCATGCCCACCGGTGCCAGGTCTTTCAGCGAGTCGTACTTCACCGCCACCGGGTTGATGAGGCGCGCAATGGCCACCGGGCTGTCGGCGCCCATCACCAGCGTGTAGCCATCCGGCGCGGCGGCGACGGTCTTGGCCACGCCGATGGTGCCGCCGGCACCCGCCACGTTCTCGACAATCACTGACTGTTTGAGCCGTTCGCCGAGTTTTTGCGCGACCAAACGCGCCGTCACGTCAACGCTGCCGCCGGCACTAAACGGCACGATGATAGTGATGGGTTTGGCCGCAGGCCAGGCAGTTTGCGCATGGGCCGTACCCGCCGCGGTAATGACGGCCACGGCGGCGAGGGAGAAAGCAAAAGATTTCAACATGGTCAGGTTCCTAGTACTGGTTTAAAAAAATTGGCGCAGCGTGTCAAAGCTGCTGCCCCACTCGCTACGCCACTGGCGGCGCGTGCTGTCGTCGATCCAGGCCGCGTCCAAGCCGTTGAGCATGAAGCCGCGCAGATCGTCGGCGCCAAAGCCGAAGTCGCGCTGCATCATCAGCCAGGCCTGGGTTGGCGTCACATGGTGTAGCGTCGGGTCATCGGTATTGGGGTGAATGCGCAGGCCGAGTTTGGGCATCTGGCGGATCGGGTGGTCCAACGCCCAGCGATCGGGCGCCAGCTTGCGCAGGTAGTAAGAATTGGTCGGCACCACGGTGAACACGATGCCGCGCTCGGCGCACTGCCGCGCGAAAGCCGGGTTGTCGACGACGGTGTAGCCGTGGTCGATGCGGTCTACTTTCAGCAGCTCCACGGCCGTCTGCACGTTGGTCCAGGGCATGCCGAACTCGCCCGCGTGGGCGGTGGTCTTGAGCCCGGCGCGGCGCGCGACCGCATAAGCCTCCACGAACAATTCGGGCGGCCGGTCCACCTCGCGGTAGTCGATGCCGATGCCCGGCACGTCGGGGTGCCGGTGTTCGATCAGCCACTGCACCATCTCAAGCGCTTCGGCCGGCGTGGCTTCACGGTCGATCGCCGGCACCAGGCGGCCGATGATGCCGCAATCGGCCTGCGCGTCGGCAATGGCGCGCACGATGGCGGCCTGGGCCTGTGCGTAGGGAATGCCGGAGTCGCGCACGGTGCCGGTCGGGTTCCAGAAAAACTCGGCGTAACGTACCTGGTGAGCCGCTGCATCCTGCAGGTATTCGTAGCTGATGCGGTGCAGGTCGTCGGGCGTCTTCAGCAACCAGGCCTCGAGCGCGCGCAATACCCGCAGCACACCCACCGGCTTGTCGCCCCTTGTGTAGAAGGCCTCGATTTCTTCGCTGGCTAGCGGCGCATTGGCACGCCGCGCCAGATCGATGAAGGTGCCCTGCCGCACCGTGCCCAGCAAATGGCAATGCAGCTCGGCCTTGGGCATGGCGTGCAGGAAATTTTCAGACAGTAGGGACTTCAACATGGCTTGATCGTAGGCGTTGACTTGTCATAAGAGAAGTGATTTAATTTGATAAGTTCATCAAAAAACTCTATGACCAAAACAAGCACGGAACCCACCGCCCGCCTGCGCCAGCCCACGCTCAGGCAGCTCAAGGGCTTTCAGGCGGTGGCGCAGCACGGCAGCTTCAGCCGGGCGGCCGAGGCGCTGGCGCTGACCCAGCCCGCGCTCTCGGCCACCATCCGCGACCTGGAGCGGCTGCTGGACGTGACCCTGCTGGACCGCAACACCCACCATGTGGCGCTCACCACTGCCGGTGCGGCGCTGCAGCCGCAGGTGGCCTGGCTGCTCAACAGCTTTAACCAGGGCGTGAGCGACATGCATCGGGCGCTGACGAGTCAGGCGCGCAGTCTGCGGCTGGCGGCCCTGCCCTCGGCCATGCACCTGCTGGCGCCGCCGCTGGCGCAGTGGCAGCGCAAGCACCCGGATGTCACGCTCACTGTGCGCGACCCGCTGAACGACGACCTGATCGCCGCGCTGCACACCGGCGAGGTGGACATTGCCCTGGGCACCGAGCTCGACTTGCCCGCCGGAATCGAGGCCATTCCCGTGGCCACCGACGAGCTGGTTGCCGTGTTGCCGCGCAAGCACCGGCTGGCCCAAGGCGCCCCCGGCAGCGCTCTGCGCTGGCGCGACCTACAGGGCGAGCGGCTGGCCCTGTTCGCGCGCGGCAGCACCTACGACCTGGCCCTGGCCACCTTGCGCCAAAAAGGCGTGGCGTTGGTGGACGCCGACCGACTGCTCTACAGCGAATCGCTGTTCAGCCTGGTGCGCAGCGGCATGGCGGTGGGCGTGATCTCGCGCCTGTACACGCATGGCATGCCGACCCAGGGCCTATGCGTGCGGGCCCTGAGCACACCGGCCATCATGCGGCGCATTGCGCTGATGGTGCGCGGCCCGGCGAAGCTGCATCGCCCGGCCGTGACGGATTGCCTGGCCTATCTGGCGCAGGCCCTGCGCGCGCCAGGGCAGCACGCCATCAGCAACTAAACCCAAGCTCTACAACCCGCGCCATCCCGAGCGGACTCTGCTCTACAAAACCATAGCAGAACATTTCGAGACTTTGCATGAGCTGGCCAGTGCCGGTCAGTTCGACGGGCAGGGCGACCACCACACCCCCAAGTCTTATGTCCGCCAAGCTTTCCGCAAGTACTTCGAATGCGGCATCTTTGCTCACGGCTTTGCCAGAGTCTGGTGTGATGACTGCGGCCACGACTACTTCGTGACCTATTCCTGCAAGGGCCGGGGCGTGTGCCCCTCGTGCAACACGCGGCGCATGGTGGAGACGGCCGTGCACCTGACGGATCACGTCTTTCCCCGCCTGCCGGTGCGCCAGTGGGTGCTGTCGGTACCCAAACGGCTGCGCTACTTCATGCAGCGTGACGGCGCGTGGTGACCATTGGAGTTCCCAGAAGCGGGTGTTCGTCGCCGTCGGGTTACGCTGCTAAGCGGTCATAAATCGAGGCGAAGGACCGCTCTAACCTCGATACACGCTTGGCCACGAAGCCGTCCGTAAGGGTCAAAAAAAAACGGATTGGCGGCGATATCTCGTCACCTTGGCCAACACCAAGTTGGTCAGTAGTCACTGACCTGTAGTCAATGCAGTACCAGTCAAAGCCGCCAACACGTTCTCCGCCGTAGCCGGCGCCGTCAGTTGCACAGCCCTACCATCCGCCCGCGCACTGGCCACCGCATCCTTCATCGCCTCAAACACGCTGATGGCCAGCATGAAGGGTGGCTCGCCAACGGCTTTGCTGCCGAAGACGTTGTCTTCGCGGTTGGGCTCTGGCCAGAAGGCGACTTTGAAGTGTTCGGGTATGTCGCCGGTGGCCGGAATTTTGTAGGTGCTGGGGGCGTGGGTGCTCAGCTGGCCTTTGTCGTTCCACACCAGTTGCTCGGTGGTCAGCCAGCCCATGCCTTGCACAAAGCCGCCTTCGATCTGGCCGATGTCGATGGCCGGGTTGATGCTGGTGCCCACGTCGTGCAGTATGTCCACTTTGAGCACGCGGCTCTCGCCGGTCAGGGTGTCGATGGCGACTTCGGTGCAGGCGGCGCCGTAGGCAAAGTAATAAAAGGGCCGGCCCGTGAGCGTGGTTTTGTCGTAATGGATTTTGGGCGTGCGGTAAAAGCCGTCGCTCCAGAGCTGGATGCGGTTGGCATAGGCCTGGCGCACCACGTCTTTGAAGGCGCGTGTCTGCGTGGGCGAGATCACTTGCCCGCCGGCAAAGCGCACGGCGCCAGCGCCGCAGGTGTCCAGACCCGCCACAAACTGCGCCAGGTTGTCGCGCACATTGCGCGCGGCGTACTGGGCGGCGCGTGCGTTCAGGTCGGTGCCGGCTGAAGCTGCCGTGGCCGAGGCGTTGGGTATCTTGCTGGTGTCGCTGGCGGTGACCAGCACGCACTCAAAGGGCACGCCCAGTTCGTCAGCCACGATCTGCCCGACCTTGGTGTTCAGGCCCTGGCCCATTTCGGTGCCGCCGTGGTTGGCTTGCACGC
>JBIKHR010000142.1:0-7435 GCA_044362035.1 Polaromonas sp.
CGCAGGCGGGCTCCAGGCTGAGCTGCCGCGACTGCAAAAGGGTCTCAGACAGGCTGGTCTGGCCGGTGGCGATGGCCCGGGCTTGAGCGTGAAGGTCTTGTTTCATGGGCGTGGCGCCTGCAGGGGTGATATACTCAGCGGGTTTTGTGAATGCCTGCAAAGGCTTTGCAAAATAAATCGCAAGTCAGCCATTCAAGGTGTCGTACCGGAAATCCTCCCGGTCGATAAGCGCTGATTTTAGACACAACCTTTGGAGTTTTTATATGTCCGTCAGCATGCGTGAAATGCTTGAAGCCGGTGTCCACTTCGGTCACCAAACCCGCTTCTGGAACCCCAAGATGGCTCAGTACATCTTCGGTCACCGTAACCGTATCCACATCATCAACCTGGAAAAATCGCTGCCGATGTTCCAGGACGCGGCCAAGTTCGCCCGCCAACTCGCCGCCAACCGCGGCACCATCCTGATGGTCGGCACCAAGCGCCAGGCCCGCGAGATCGTCGCTGCTGAAGCCCAGCGCGCCGGCGTGCCTTTCGTTGACCAGCGTTGGCTCGGCGGCATGTTGACCAACTTCAAGACGGTCAAGACATCCATCAAGCGTCTGAAGGAAATGAAGGCCCAGCAAGAAGCTGGCCTCGACACCATCAGCAAAAAAGAGCAGCTCACCTTCAAACGTGAAATCGAAAAGCTCGAAAAAGACATCGGCGGTATCCAGGACATGGCTGCTCTGCCGGACGCCATCTTCGTGATCGACGTGGGTTTCCACAAGATCGCCGTGGCTGAAGCGCAAAAGCTGGGCATCCCGCTGATCGGCGTGGTTGACTCCAACCACTCGCCTATCGGCATCGACTACGTGATCCCCGGCAACGACGACTCCTCCAAAGCTGTTGCCCTGTACGCCCGTGGTATCGCTGACGCGATCATCGAAGGCCGTGCCAGCGCCGGTAACGAGATCGTTCGCGCCGTGGCCGCCGAGACCTCCGACGAATTCGTCGAAGTGCCAGCCGCAGCTTAATTTCTGCGGCCTCGTGCCACTCGAAAAAGGGGCTCGGGTAGCCCCTTTTTTACAATCAAATTCCGGTAGGCCGCCAGCGGTCTGCCCGTCAGATCAAGTCAATCGACACTCAAGGAGAAACAACAATGGCAATTACTGCAAGCATGGTCGCTGAACTGCGCGCCAAAACCGATGCCCCCATGATGGAGTGCAAGAAAGCGCTGACCGAAGCCGATGGCAACATGGAAAAAGCCGAAGAGATCCTGCGCGTCAAGCTGGGCAACAAGGCCGGCAAGGCCGCTTCGCGCGTGACCGCCGAAGGCGTGGTCGCCATTCACATGGAAGGCGGCATTGGCGCCTTGGTTGAAGTCAACTGCGAAACCGACTTTGTCACGAAGAACGACAGTTTTCTGGGTCTGGTCAATGCCGTTGCCCAGGGTATCGTCAAGCACAATCCTGCTGACGTGAACGCGATTGGTGCCATGCCTTTTTCCATGGACGGTTTCGGCCCCACCATTGAAGACGTGCGCAAGGGTCTGATCGGCAAGATCGGCGAGAACATGAGTGTTCGTCGCTTCAAGCGCTTTGCCTCCGGTAGCCAGCTTGCCTCTTACCTGCACGGCACACGCATCGGCGTGGTGGTTGAGTTTGAAGGGGACGAAACCGCCGCCAAAGACGTGGCTATGCATGTGGCCGCCATGAAGCCAGTGGCTTTGTCCAGCGCTGACGTGCCTGCCGAACTGGTGGCCAAAGAGCGCTCGGTTGCCGCTGCCAAGGCTGCCGAAGATGCTGCCGTGGCGCAAGCCGCCGGCAAGCCTGTGCAGTCCGCTGAAATCGTGGCCAAGCGCATCGATGGCGGCGTGCAGAAGTACCTCAAGGAAGTCAGTTTGTTCAACCAGAGTTTTGTCAAGAACGACAAGCAGACGGTCGAGCAGATGCTCAAGGAAAAAGCCACCACAGTGAAGTCCTTCACCTTGTACGTGGTCGGCGAAGGCATAGAGAAGAAGGTGGACGACTTCGCGGCCGAAGTGGCTGCGCAGATCGCTGCTGCCAAAGCGGGCTGACCCCGGGGGCTTAGGCCCCGCTAAAATCTTTCTCAATTTCCACACACAGGACTCACATGCCAGCCTACAAGCGGATCTTGCTCAAACTCTCTGGTGAAGCCCTGATGGGCGACGATGCTTTTGGCATCAACCGGGCCACCATCGTGAGGATGGTCGAGGAAATTGCAGAGATCACACGGCTGGGTGTCGAGGTCGCCGTCGTCATTGGTGGCGGCAATATCTTTCGCGGTGTGGCGGGCGGCTCGGTCGGCATGGACCGGGCCACGGCCGATTACATGGGCATGCTGGCCACGGTCATGAACGCCCTGGCCCTGGGCGACACCATGGACAAGGCCGGCCTCACGCCGCGTGTGATGTCGGCCATCGGCATCGAGCGCATTGTCGAGCCCTATGTGCGGCCCAAGGCGCTGCAGTACCTCGAAGAGGGCAAGGTTGTGATTTTTGCGGCCGGCACAGGCAATCCGTTTTTCACCACCGACACTGCCGCTGCGCTGCGCGGTGCAGAAATTGGTGCTGAAATTGTTCTCAAGGCCACCAAGGTGGATGGCGTTTACAGTGCCGACCCGCGCAAAGACCCCGGCGCCACGCGCTACTCCAGCATCACCTTTGACGAAGTCATCAGCCGCAACCTCGAGGTCATGGACGCCACTGCGTTTGCGCTGTGCCGTGACCAGAAATTGCCGGTCAAGGTCTTCAGCATCTTCAAGCTAGGCGCCCTCAAGCGCGTGGTGCTGGGTGAAAACGAAGGCACGCTGGTCCATATTTGAGCCGGGCGGAGGCGTTCAGGCGCTGCCTTCCGGTCAGTTGATTTTTCGCAGTATCCGGAGACTCGATCATGAGCATTGCTGAGACCAAACAAAACGCTGAAATGAAGATGCAGCAGTCGCTGGAGTCCTTCAAGCACGCGCTGACCAAAATCCGCACCGGCCGGGCCAACCCGGGCTTGCTCGACACCGTGCAGGTGGATTACTACGGCTCGATGGTGCCGATCAGTCAGGTGGCCAATGTGTCTCTGCTGGACGCGCGTACCATCAGCGTCGCCCCCTGGGAAAAAGGCATGGGTGCCAAGATCGAAAAAGCCATTCGCGACTCTGACCTCGGTCTGAACCCGGCCTCACAGGGCGACCTGATCCGTGTCCCTATGCCGGCCATGACCGAAGAGCGCCGCAAAGAGCTGACCAAAGTGGTCAAGGGCGAAGGTGAGCATGCCAAGGTGGCCATTCGGAATCTGCGCCGTGACGCCAATGACGGCGTCAAAAAACTCGTCAAGGACAAACTGGCCTCTGAAGATGACGAGCGCCGCGCCCAGGACGACATCCAGAAGTTCACCGATCGTTTCATTGCCGACGTCGACAAACTGGTCGCGGGCAAGGAACAAGACATCATGGCGGTGTGAGGCGCTGCCCGCTGGCCTGAACTTCATGGCCCCTCCATTGCCCAGCAACATGCCGCAGCACGTGGCCATCGTCATGGATGGCAACGGGCGCTGGGCCGCCAAACGGTTTTTGCCCCGCATCGCCGGCCACAATCAGGGCGTGTTGGCGCTGCGCCGCTGCGTCAAGGCCTGCGTCGAGCGCGGCATTGGTGTGCTGACAGTTTTTGCCTTTTCATCTGAAAACTGGAACCGTCCCGCCGAAGAGGTGTCGAGTCTGATGGACCTGCTGGTGCGCGCTGTTGCCAGCGAAGTGCCAGATCTTCAAAAAAATGGGGTCCAGTTGCATTTTGTGGGTGAGCGCCAGAGCTTGACGGCCAGCATGCAGGCCGCGCTGAGCAGCGCAGAACTGAGCACGGCTTCGCAGTCCCGCCTGGTGCTCAATGTCTGCTTCAACTACGGCGGGCGCTGGGACATTGCCCAAGCTGCCCACAAAGTGGCGGCCAGTGGCCAGCCCCTCTCCGAGCTGGCGATTGACCGGGCTCTGGCGCTGGCCCATGTGCCGGACCCTGACTTGTTGATCCGCACCGGCGGCGAATTGCGCATCAGCAACTTTTTGCTGTGGCAGGCCGCCTATGCAGAGTTGCACTTCACCGAAAAGCTCTGGCCCGAATTTGACGAGGCTGCGTTGGACGAAGCCATTGCCGTGTTTCGTACCCGCGAGCGTCGCTTCGGTCAGACCTCGGCGCAACTGGCCGGTGAGCCTGATGCCCCCGACCAACCCATGAAAGCCGCCTGATGCTCAAGCAACGTGTGATCACGGCGGTGCTGCTGCTGGCGATCTTGTTGCCGGCGCTGTTCAGTCCCTCTCCGTTGCCTTTTTGTGCGCTAGCGCTGGTGATGATTTCAGCCGGTGGCTGGGAGTGGGGCCGGCTCAATGGTTGCGGCCCCAAGCTCTCCTGGCTTGTCGGCCTGCTTTGTTTGTCGGCCGGCCTGCTGTCCTGGCAGGCAGGGCTGTTGGACAAGCCGCTGCCCTGGGTTTGGAGCAGCACCGGCGCGGCCTGGGTGCTGGCCGGTGGCTGGCTGCTGCATCGCGGCGTCAGTGGCTGGCCTCAAATTGCCCGGCCGCTGCGCCTGGCCATCGGCACGCTGGCCATTGGGCTGGCCTGGCTGGCGCTGGCGCAGGCCCGCGTGATCGGCGTGAACTTCCTGCTGTCGGTGATGGTGCTGGTGTGGGTGGCCGACATCGGTGCCTACTTTGCCGGGAAGGCCTTCGGCACTCGCTTCATCAAGCGCAAGCTGGCCGCCTCCATCAGCCCGGGCAAAAGCTGGGAAGGGGTGTTGGGCGGCATGGCCGGCGCCTTGCTACTGGCCGTGGGTTGGACACTGCTGGACCGCAGTGGCGCCACCCAGGTCGCAAGTTTTTATTCCATGCTGGCCAGCAGGCATTCCATGCCGGTGATGCTGCTGGCGGTTCTTTTCATGGCGGCCATGAGCGTGGTGGGTGACCTGGTGGAGTCGCTGGTCAAGCGCAGCGCCGGCGCCAAGGACTCCAGCGCTTTGCTGCCGGGACACGGCGGTGTGCTGGACCGGGTCGATGCCTTGCTGCCGACCTTGCCTTTGGCCATGATGCTGGCGGGACTCTGACATGACACAAAAAATCACGGTTCTCGGCTCGACCGGCTCTATCGGTGTCAGCACCCTGGATGTGTTGTCCATGCATCCCGGCCGCTTTGAGGTGTTTGCCTTGAGCGCGGCCACGCAGGTGGACCTCATGCTGGCGCAATGCGCACGCTTCAAGCCGGCGTATGCGGTCATGGCCAGTGTGCCGCACGGCCAGTTGCTGGCCGACAAGATGCGCGCCAACAACCTGGCCACCGAAGTCCTGGCAGGTCCGGCCGCGCTGGAAATGATTGCGTCTCATGCGTCGGTGGATGCGGTCATGGCCGCTATCGTGGGAGCTGCCGGTTTGCCATCGTGCATGGCTGCGGCCAGGGCCGGCAAGCGACTGTTGCTGGCCAACAAGGAAGCGCTGGTGGTGGGCGGTGAGGTGTTCATGCTGGCCGTGCGGCAGGGCGGTGCTCAGTTGCTGCCCATTGACAGCGAGCACTCGGCCATTTTTCAGTCGCTGCCTGAAGACCCGGCCACCTGGGCTGACCGCGTCGAAAAAATCATCCTCACAGCCTCCGGCGGGCCGTTTCGTGAACGCGACCCAGCCACCTTGCAACATGTCACGCCCGACCAGGCTTGCGCGCACCCTAACTGGGTGATGGGGCGCAAGATTTCAGTGGACTCAGCAACCATGATGAACAAGGCGCTCGAGGTGATCGAGGCGCGCTATCTTTTTGGTGTCAGGCCGCAGCAGATCGAAGTCATGATTCATCCGCAGAGCATCATCCATTCGCTGGTTCAGTACCGCGACACATCGGTGGTGGCCCAGATGGGAACGCCGGACATGCGTGTGCCTATCGCCTACGGGCTGGCATGGCCCGAGCGCATCACCTCGGGTGCCAAGGCGCTGGACTTCAAGGCGCTGGCGACCATGAGCTTTGATGCGCCGGACCCGCGCCGCTTTCCGGGTCTGCAACTGGCCTGGGAAGTGCTGGGCGGCCCGGTTGGCAGCACCGCCGTGTTGAATGCTGCCAACGAAGTCGCCGTTGCGGCTTTTCTGGACGGGCAGATCCGTTTTGACCAGATTCACAGCGTCAACCGCGAAACGCTGGACACCGTGCAGGTGTCTGCAGTCAGCGGCATTGAGGACCTGCTGGCCATCGACGGTCAGACGCGCGCGGCGGCGCAGGCCGTCGTCAAACGGATGAAAGTTTAAGCATGTTGACCCTGCTGGCTTTTGTTGCTGCCCTGGGGCTGTTGATCACCGTTCACGAGTACGGCCATTACCGCGTTGCCGTGGCTTGCGGTGTCAAGGTGCTGAAGTTTTCGATCGGTTTCGGCAAACCCATTTACAGCTGGCGCCTGGCCGGACGGCCGACCGAGTTTTCAATCGGCATGCTGCCACTGGGTGGCTTTGTCGCCATGCTGGACGAGCGCGAAGGTCCGGTGGACCCGGCTGAGCGTCATCTGGCCTTCAACCGCAAGCCTTTGCGCGTTCGTGCGGCCGTGGTGGCAGCCGGCCCCCTGGCCAACTTGCTGCTGGCGGTCTTGCTTTATGCCTTAGTCAACTGGAGCGGGCAACTGGAGCCGCGCGCCGTGCTGGCCAGCCCTTTGCCTGATTCAGTCGCTGCGCAAGCAGGCCTCTCGGGCGGCGAGTGGGTCACGCAGGCGGGCTTTGCTGCCGATGACATGGACGATGTCCGCTCCTTCGATGACCTGCGATGGAAGTTGACCGAGGGTGCGCTACAGGGGCGTGACCTGCTGCTGCGTGTGGTGCCGGCCCAAGGCGGCAAGCTGCTGGACGCTGCCCCAGTGGATGCCGCCAGTCTGCCTTCCACCCGCGAGTACGTGCTGGCCTTGAGCCGACTTAACGCGACAGATGTGGATGCTGCGCTCTTTCGCCGCATCGGCCTGTTGGGGCCATGGACACCGCCCGTGATCGGCGAGGTGCGCGAAGACGGTGCTGCTGCCAAAGCGGGCCTGCGCGCCGGCGATCTGGTGCGCCGCATCGACGAGCGCACTGTGGTGGACGGACCGCAGTTGCGCGACATCATCCGGGCGGCAGGCAAAGTGCCCCCCGCGGGCGGCATGGCCGCTGTGCAATTCTGGCAAGTCGAGCGCGCCGGCCAGCGCATTAGCCTGAGTGTGCAGCCGCAATTGCAGGCAGAAGGCGAGGGTCTGGTCGGAAAGATTGGCGCCTATGTGGGTGCAGCCCCTGAAATGGTGACTGTGCGTTATGGCTTTCTCGACGGCCTGGTGGCCGGCCTGGAAAAAACCTGGGACGTGTCCGTGCTGTCGCTGAAGATGATGGGGCGGATGGTGATTGGCGAGGCCTCCCTGAAAAACCTGAGCGGACCGCTGACCATCGCCGAGTACGCCGGCAAGTCGGCCAGCCT
>JBIKHR010000143.1:0-7418 GCA_044362035.1 Polaromonas sp.
CGTTGAGCCAGTTGATGGGGGCCAGCCAGAAAAACAGCACGGCCCAGCCAGCGCGCTCGCCGGCCACCGGCCTGAGTGCCCAGCCCAGCGCCGCGCCCAGCAGCAAGGGCAGCAGCACCACCGGCAGCCGGATGGCCCAGAGCGTGTCGCCCAGCAGGGCGCGCATCAGGCCAATCAGCCAGCCGACCATGGGCGGGTGGTCGTAGTAGCCCCAGTCCTTGTAGACGCCCCACCAGTAGAAAAAAGCCTCGTCACCCGTGACCGGAAACACCGCCGAGATCCACACGCGCAGCGCCAGCGAAGCAAAGGCCACAGCCAGCAGCCAGCGCAGCAGCGGGGCCTGAAGACCGGGATTGCCGGGCAGCGCAAAACCGGACGGGGCGGAGGCAAGCGTTGAGTTCATGGACGTGGTTGCGTGCGGCTTATTGAAAGCTGATGTCTTTGCGGATGCCCGCACTGTAAAGCAGGGCCAGCAGGCCCAGTGCCACGGCCAGCCAGAGCGTCAGCAAGCGCACCAGCACCGTCAGGGCGACGGCTGCGCCGGCCGAGGCGCCCTGCCCGACCAGCAGGCCGACCAGCAGCGCCTCGGTGCCGCCCAGGCCGGCCGGCAGCGCCGACAGCGCGCCGCCCACCATGGCCAGCGCATACAAACCGGCGGCCAGCCAGGCCGCGATGTCCAGGCCCGCGCTCTGGCACAGCAGCGCCACCGCCAGTCCTTGCGCTGCCCAGGCCAGCAGCGTCAGGCTCAGCCAGCGCCAAGGCTGGTGCGCCAGACAAAGCCAGGCGGCGTGCAGCCAGGCCCATCGAGGCGTGCTGGCAGTGCGGCCAGGTTGGCCCAGCCAGCGCCCGACACGGGCCAGTGCCCACAAAGCCCACACAGCCAGCAAAGCCGCGCCGAGGCCCAGCCACAACACCGCGTTAGCCTGCCAGCCCAAGGCCGCAGGCCCCCAGGGGCTTTGCCACCAGAACCAGACCAGCGCCGGCACGGCCATGAGCAAGAGGCCGAGCAAATCCGCCAGCCGTTCGGCCCCGAAAATCGCCAGGCTTTGCGCCGTGCTCAGGGGCTGGTGCGTCAGCCAGAGGCCGCGCACGGCTTCTCCCACATTGCCGGGCGTGGGCGTGAAAGCGTAGCCCGCCAGGTAGAGGCGCAGCCCTTCGAGCCGGCCCAGCGGGCGCTGGTGAAGCGCCATCCAGCGGCGCCAGCGCAGGCCGCGCAGCAGGTAGTTAAGCAGGCACAGCGCCATCGCTTGCAAACCCACCAGGGACAGCAGGGGCTGCAGGGACGCGGCCGGCGAGGCTTCGCCAAACACCAGCAGCGCCGCGGCATACGCCGTGGCCACCAGCCCCAGCACCCACAAGAGTTTTTTGACGGAAAGCCCGGCAGGCTTCACCACCATAGCCCGAGAAACACCAGCAGCCAAAGCACGCCAGCCCCCAATATCCACGGGTCACGCAAGATGTCGCGCGAAACGTCTTCACCCAAGCCGCGGTGCACCTGGTAGGTGTAGCGCAGCATGCCGAAGATGACGATGGGGACGGTGTAGACCAGCCGCTCGCCGTGCTGGCCCAGCGCCTCGGGGCTGGTGGCAAACAGGCTGTAGGTCATGATGGTGGCCGTCATGGTCATGGCCATGAAGGTGTCGAGCAAGGCGGGCGGGTAATGCGCCATGACGGCGCGCTGGCTGGCAACTTCATGAAAGCTTTCGGCCTTGCGTTTGCAAAAGCCCAGAAACAGCGCAACAAACATGCCCGTCAGCAGCAACCAGCGCGAAGGCTCGATGCCCACGGCCAGCGTGCCTGCCAGCAGGCGCAGCATGAAGCCCGAGGCGATCAGGCAGACGTCCACCACCGGCACCCGCTTGAGCCGCCACGAATAAGCCAGGTTGATGGCCACATAAAAAGCCAAAATCGCCGTCAGGGTGTCGTTGCCCACCACCAGCCACCAGCCCAGCACGAGCAGCACCAGCCCCAGCACAGCCGCCTGCCACAGCCGGACCTGCCCGCTGGCCAGCGGCCGCCAACACTTGGTGGGATGCGCCGCATCGGCCTGCCGGTCCATCCAATCATTGACGATATAAACCAGACTGGAAATGCAGCAAAACGCCAGGAAAGCGACCAGCACATCGGCACTCAAGTCAGGGTCGCTCCAGCTCTCACCGAACAGCAGGCCGGCAAAAACAAAAACGTTCTTGAGCCACTGGTGCGGGCGCATGAGCTTGAAAAGGCCGAACAAGGACTGCATAAAGGTGTTGGCGAGAGCGGTTCGATGAAGCAGGGCAAGCATAACTGAGCGCCCCCTGCGCCCAGCATCAATAATCACAACATGCCTCAAACATCTCCCACGTCCAGCCCCGACACAGCCCCGCAGGAGTCCACCACCGTGCGGGGCGCCTGCCCGCATGACTGCCCTGATACCTGCGCCTTGCTGACCACGGTCGAGAACGGCGTGGCGGTGCGGGTGCAGGGCAACCCGGCGCATGCGCAGACGGGGGGCACGCTGTGCACCAAAGTCTCGCGCTACACCGAGCGCACCTACCACGGCGAGCGGGTGCTGACGCCTCTCAAACGTGTGGGCCCCAAGGGCCTGGGTCGGTTTGAGCCGGTGAGCTGGGACACGGCGCTGAGCGACATTGCCAGCCGCCTGCAAACGATTGCCGCGCGCAACCCGGAAGCCATCCTGCCCTACAGCTACGCCGGCACCATGGGCCTGGTCCAGGGCGAGAGCATGGCGGCGCGGTTTTTCAACCGGCTGGGCGCCTCTTTGCTGGACCGCACCATTTGCGCGTCGGCCGGCGGCGAAGGCCTGGTGCAGACGCTGGGTGGCAAGGTCGGCATGAAGGTCGAGCAATTCGCCCACGCCAAGTTGATCCTGATCTGGGGCAGCAACTCGGTTGGCAGCAACCTGCACTTCTGGCGTTATGCGCAAGAGGCCAAGCGCCAAGGCGCGCGGCTGGTCTGCATTGACCCGCGCAAGACCGAAACCGCCGACAAATGCCACGAACACATTGCGCTGATGCCGGGCACCGACGCCGCGCTGGCGCTGACCCTGATGCACGAGCTGATCGTGCACGACTGGCTGGACCACGACTACATAGCCCGCCATACGCTGGGCTGGGCAGAGTTGAAAGCCCGCGCCCTGCTGTGGCCGCCGGCGCGGGCGGCGGCGGTGTGCGGCGTGCCGGCAGCGCAAATCGAGCAACTGGCGCGCGACTACGGACAAACCAAGCCAGCCGCCATCCGGCTGAACTACGGCATGCAGCGCGTGCGCGGCGGCGGCAACGCGGCGCGTGCCATCGCCTGCCTGCCGGCGCTGGTGGGCGCGTGGCGGTACCCGGCCGGCGGCGTGCTGCTGAGCAGCTCAGGCCAGTTCCCGGTGGACCGTGCCACCTTGCAGCGCCCCGAACTGTTGGCCGGCCGCCAGCCGCGCATCCTCAACATGAGCACGATTGGCAACGACTTGCTGCGTGAAAGCTCGCCCGACTTTGGCCCGAAGATCGAGGCGCTGCTGGTCTACAACAGCAACCCGGTGGCCGTGGCCCCCGAGTCCGGTCGCGTGGTGCGCGGCTTTGAGCGCGAGGACCTGTTCACCGTGGTGCTGGAGCACTTTTTGACCGACACCGCCGACCACGCCGACTACGTGCTGCCGGCCACCACGCAGCTGGAGCACTGGGATGTCCACACGTCTTACGGCCACACCGATGTGCTGCTCAACCGGCCGGCGATTGCGCCGCTGGGCCAGGCCCTGCCCAACACGCAGATCTTTCGCGAACTGGCCGCCCGCATGGGCTTTGACGAGCCCTGCTTTGCCGACAGCGACGAGACCCTGTGCCGCGCAGCGTTTGGCGAGCGCGTGGACTTTGACGGGCTGCTGGCGCAGGGCTTTGCCACCCTGCCCCTGGCTGATGCGCCTTTTGCCGATGGCGGCTTTCCGACCCCCTCGGGCCGTTGCGAATTTGTCAGCGCGCGCCTGCAGGCCATGGGTCTGGACGGCCTGCCCGACCATCTGCCTAACCATGAAGTGGCGGGCAGCAGCGCAGATTACCCGCTGGCCATGATCTCGCCGCCGGCGCGAAATTTTTTGAACTCCAGCTTTGTCAATGTCAAAAGTCTGCGCGACATCGAGGGCGAGCCGCTGCTGGAAATTCACGCCTTGGATGCGGCCGCGCGCGGCATCACCAGTGGCAGCGTGGTCACCGTGTTCAACCAGCGCGGGCGCTACCGATGCAAAGCGCGCGTGAGCGAGCGGGCGCGCCCGGGCGTGGTCAACGGCCTGGGCGTGTGGTGGCGCAAGCTTGGGCTGGACGGCACCAACGTCAACGAACTCACCAGCCAGTTGCTGACTGACCTGGGCCGCGGCCCGGTGTTTTACGACTGCCTGGTGCAGGTGCAAGCCGGTGCGCCCGACTGACATGGCGAGGCCGCTGCGGCGCCTTAGCGCCCTGCTCGCCCTGGGCCTGGGTCTGACGGCGCTGGGCGGTTGCAGCACGCTGGCCTATTACTGGCAGTCGGCCAGCGGCCATCTGGCGCTGATGCACGCCGCGCGCCCGGTCGAAGCCTGGCTGCAAGACCCGGCCACACCGGAACTTCTTAAATCAAAGCTGGTGCTGGCGCAGCAGATGCGCGGCTTTGCCGCCACCGAACTCCATTTACCCGACAACGCCAGCTACCAGCGCTACGCCGACCTGCAACGCCCGGCCGCCGTGTGGAACGTGGTGGCCGCACCCGAACTCTCGCTGCAACTGCAGCAATGGTGCTTTCCGGTGGCGGGCTGCGTGGGCTACAAGGGCTACTTTGAACGCGCCGCCGCTGAAGCCGAGGCCGCGCAACTGAGCGCTCAAGGGCTGGAGGTCAGCGTGCAACCGGTACCGGCTTATTCCACCCTGGGCTGGAGCAACTGGGCCGGCGGTGACCCGCTGCTGAACACCTTCATCGGCTACCCTGAGGGCGCGCTGGCGCGGCTGATCTTTCATGAACTGGCGCACCAACGCGTCTACGTTGCGGGCGACATGCCTTTCAACGAGTCGTTTGCCACCGCCGTCGAGCAGTTGGGCGGCGCACGCTGGCTGGCCGCCCACGGCAGCCCCGCCACCCAGGCCGCTGACGCGCTGGCGCAAACACGCCGCAGGCAGTTCCGCGCGCTGACGCTGGACTTGCAGCAAACGCTGCGGCGCGTTTACGAAAAAACCGATGAAGACATAGAAGACCGGCGCAGTTTGAAAGCCACAGCCCTGAAAGACTTTGCCCGCCGCTACGCCAAACTCAAGGCCGGCTGGGGCGGCTACGCAGGCTATGACCGCTGGGCAGACCAGGTCAACAACGCCACGCTGGGCGCCATGTCCGCCTACGATGCCCTGGTGCCCGGTTTTGAAGCGCTGTTTGAAAAATCAGACCGCGACTGGCCCCGCTTTTTTGCCGCCGTGCAGAAACTGGCACAACTGCCCCAGGCTGCGCGCCATGCAGCGCTGCGAGGGGCCAGGTGAGCGGCTAACTCAAGACGCGCTGATCGCCAGGCGTTGCGATGCGATGGCCAGCAGGCCGTCAAAAATGAGGCTGTCGACCAACTCGAACTGACACGACATGCTGGGGGCCATTTTCCAGCCTGCGCCGCCGGTCATCAGGCAGACCGGTTCTTCGCCGCAATGACGCATCACGTTGTCGACCATGCGCTGCACGGCGCCGGCAATCGCATAGGTGCCGCCGCTGGTGAGGGCGTCGCTGGTGTTGGTGGGAAAGTCCTTGACGTCACCGGTGGGCACGTGCAAACCGGCGGTGCCGGACTCCAGCGCGCGCAGCATGATGCCGTGGCCCGGCAGAATGAAGCCCCCCAGAAAACGACCCGTGGCGTCCAGCGCCTCGACCGTCACCGCGGTGCCGACCATCACCACCACGCAGGGCTTTTGCATGCCACGCCCCAGCAACCGGTGGCGCGCGCCAACCATGGCGACCCAGCGGTCGGCACCCAGCCGGGCCGGGTGTTCGTAACCGTTGGTGACGCCGGCCTCGTGAGCGGCCGACACCACCCAGTTCGGCACCGCGTCCCAGTGGTCCATTTGCTCAGCGACTCGGCGCTTGACAGCGTCACCCGCCACGATGCAACCCAGGACAGAGGAAGGCGGGGGCAAGCGGCTGAACTCGTCGTCGGCCAGCTTGTCGATGTTCTCCAGAAACACCGCCCCTTGCGCCAGCAAACGCGCACCCGGCACGGGCGCATCGTACTGCGCCCATTTGAGCCGTGTGTTGCCTACGTCAAGCGCCAGGAATGTCATGGCGCGGATTATGAACACATTCGGTGCGCCAGGGCGCGCGGGGATCCCTGTGCGGCGTTTTAGTTTTGTCGCCAGGGCAGGCCGCGCTGACGCCAGCCGGCGAGTTGGTTGCGTTGGCCTTCGGGCGTGGGGTCGCCTTCGAAGCCTTCGAGGATGTTGTAAGCCTCTACGCCCAACTCGGCTGCGCGTTTTGCCGCCGCAATCGAGCGTACGCCGCTGCGGCACAGCAGCATGGCTTTTTGGCCGGCGGGCGCCGCGGCTTTGACGCCGGCGTCAAAATCGGGGTTCAGGGCCATGCCGGGCCACTGTTTCCAGGCCAGCGGCACGGCGCCAGGCACAAAGCCGACCCATTCGCGTTCGGCGTCTGTGCGCACATCAACCAGCACAGCCTGGCCGGTTTGCAGCCATTGCCAGGCCAAAGCGGGGGTGATGTCACCGGCATAGCCGGCGGCGGGTCGGGGGCTGTCTTCAGGGGTGGGGATGTCTTTGAGGGTCATTCAGGTATTTTCACCAAACCCGTGCGGGTCGTAAATTCAGCTTGATTTGAATTTTTTTCAACGATAGCAACGAAGTTATCAGTGGAAACCCTGTTTGTCCGCCTAAGTTAAGGGCTGATTATCAATTGTTGAAAATTTCGACACACTTTTATATTTGGAGATTCCACATGACCGACAGCAAAACCCCACGCCGCCGCGGCCTCCTCAAGGGCGCAGCCATTGCCGCGGGCGCCATGAGCGCTCCCATGATCGCCAACGCCCAGACCGGCCCGATCTCGATGCGCTGGCAGAGCACTTGGCCTGCCAAGGACATCTTCCACGAATACGCCCTGGACTACGCTAAGAAGGTCAATGACATGACCGGTGGCGACCTGAAGATTGAAGTGCTGCCAGCCGGTGCCGTGGTGCCGGCCTTCGGCTTGCTCGAAGCTGTTTCCAAAGGCACGCTGGACGGCGGCCACGGCGTGCTGGGTTACCACTACGGCAAGCAAAACGCGCTGGCCCTGTGGAACTCGGGCCCGGCTTTCGGTATGGACGCCAACATGGTGCTGGCCTGGCACAAGTACGGCGGCGGCGCCGAGTTGCTGGCCAAGCTCTACGCTTCGATCGGCGGCAATGTGCAGTCGTTCCTGTACGGCCCGATGTCCACACAGCC